>NZ_KV794428.1:77224-98401 GCF_001808745.1 Streptococcus sp. HMSC057G03 | reverse complement strand
AGCACTTTTCTCACGGCGGAAAGTTTCAGTAGTTGATAGAATCATTCTAACGAACACATTTTTATAGAATTTCTTAGATTTGTAAACAGAAGCAGTTTGTTTATGCTTGCACAGGTCTTTCTCGATAGAGAAGGCCTGCTTTACTTTTTAGAGGCCGTCCTTCTAGCGGAATCCGCTCAAAATCTGCTCAAAAATGGTTTAGGGACGCTTGGGCTATAGGAAATATTTATAAGGAGTCCTAGTTTTTGCTTTTGAGCTCTGGTCTCAAGGCCCATTAAATCTGTGTTATAGTTTTTGGCTATATCAAAATTCGTGTAAAAGCAATTATACAAGATGCCTATCTTCTGATATGATAGTGTCAATTAGAATTTTTGGAGGACACAACATGTCAACTACAATTATCGGTTTCCCACGTTTGGGTGAATTCCGTGAATTAAAATTTACAACTGAAAAATACTTTAGAAAAGAAATCTCAGCAGACGAGCTCTTGGCAGCTGCTAAAGACTTGCGTGCTAAACACTGGAACATTGTTAAAGAACAAGGCATCTCAGAGATTCCTTCAAATGACTTCTCACACTACGACAATTTCCTTGATGCAGCCTTCCTTTTCAACGTCGTGCCTGCATCTGTTCAAAACTTGGATTTGACAGACCTTGAACAATACTTCGCTTTGGCGCGTGGTTACCAAGGTGAAAAAGGGGATGTGCGTGCCCTTCCAATGAAAAAATGGTTTAACACCAACTACCATTACATCGTTCCTAAATTTGAAAAAGCGACAGAAGTGAAATTGGCTGGTCACAAGATTTTTGATGAGTACCAAGAAGCCAAAGAATTGGGGATCAACACTCGTCCAGTAGTGGTTGGACCATTCACTTTCCTTCAATTATCTGACTTTGAAGATGGTGTGAAAGCTGAGGACTTCGTAGACAGCTTGGTTGCTGCTTATCAAGAAGTTTTTGCCAAATTGGCTGAGCTTGGTGCGACTCGTATTCAACTCGATGAGCCAGCTCTTGTTAAAGATTTGTCAGCTGAAGAAAAAGCTCTCTTCTTGGACCTCTACAACAAACTCTTGGCTGATAAGAAAGGCCTTGAAGTCTTGATCCAAACCTACTTTGGTGATGTTCGTGATGTCTACAATGACCTTGTGAACTTGCCAGTTGATGGTATTGGTCTTGACTTTGTTGAAGGCAAGAAAACACTTGAATTGGTGAAAGGTGGCTTCCCAGCTGATAAGACTCTTTATGCAGGTATTGTAAATGGGAAGAACATCTGGCGAAACAACTATGAAAAGAGCTTGGAAATCTTGGATCAAGTTCCAGCTGAAAAGATTGTCTTGACGACTTCTTGCTCCCTTCTTCATGTGCCATTTACAACTGCTAATGAAGATTTTGAACCAGCTATTTTGAACCACTTCGCCTTTGCGGTTGAAAAATTGGGTGAATTGCGTGACTTGGATGCCATCCGTAACGGTCAAGGTGCAGAAGCTCTTACTGCCAACAAAGAACTCTTTGCAACTGAACGTGTCGGAGCAAATGCTGAACTTCATGCTCGCATCGCAGCGTTGACAGAAGCAGACTACACTCGTTTGCCAGCTTTCGCAGAACGTGAAGAAATCCAAAAAGAAGCCTTCAAGCTTCCAGCACTTCCAACAACTACCATCGGTTCATTCCCTCAAACTAAGGAAGTACGTGCCAAACGTTTGGCCTTCCGTAAGGGTGAATTGACACAAGAAGAATACGATGCCTTCCTTGCTGAAACGATCGACGAATGGGTCAAATGGCAAGAAGAAGTTGGATTTGACGTACTTGTACACGGTGAATTCGAGCGGAACGACATGGTTGAGTACTTCGGTCAAAACTTGTCTGGTTACCTCTTCTCTAAGAATGGTTGGGTACAATCATACGGTATGCGTGGGGTGAAACCACCAATCATCTGGGGTGATGTGACTCGTCTCAACCCAATCACTGTGAAATGGTCTAGCTACGCACAAAGCCGTACAGACAAACCGGTTAAAGGGATGTTGACTGGACCTGTTACCATCCTTAACTGGTCATTCCCACGTGAAGACATCTCTATCAAGGATTCTACTCTTCAAATCGCTCTTGCCATCAAAGATGAAGTTCTTGACCTTGAAGCTGCAGGCGTGAAGATCATCCAAATCGACGAGGCTGCTCTTCGTGAAAAATTGCCACTCCGTCGTAGCGACTGGTACGAAGACTACCTTGACTGGGCGATTCCAGCCTTCCGTTTGGTACACTCAACTGTCGCACCAGACACCCAAATCCACACTCACATGTGTTACTCAGAATTTACAGATATCATCCCAGCTATCGACAACTTGGATGCGGACGTTATCTCATTTGAGGCAAGCCGTTCAAATCTTGAAATCTTGGACGAACTCAAAGCGAAAAACTTCCAAACAGAAGTTGGACCTGGGGTTTACGATATCCACTCACCACGTGTCCCACAAGACGGTGAAATTGATCACACCATCGAAGCAATCTTGGCAAAAGTACCAAGTGGCAAGGTTTGGATCAACCCTGACTGTGGTTTGAAGACTCGTGGAATTAAAGAAACAAAAGAAAGCTTGATCAAACTAGTGAATGCTGCTAAAGAAGCGCGTGAACACTTGTAAGAACTGTTTCGAGGACCTTCTATCATCGTGTAGAGGGTTTTCGAATCGTTCCCTTATCCTAGAAATAGTGGCTCAGAGTTCTTGATCAAAGAAACAAAAGAAAAGGATAGAATATGTCACAACACACACCGTCTCTGTCATTTGAAGTTTTTCCTCCAAATCCTGAAGTAGGCAATGCCAAGCTCTTACGTGCCTTGGCAAATATGCAGGAGTTAGCCCCTCACTTCATTAGTGTGACCGCTAGCAATAATAAATACAATATCAAAGAGACGACGGTTGCTTTAGCCAATTACATTCAAAATGAATTGTCTATTCCGACAATTGCTCACTTGCCAGCCGTCTATTTGAGCAAGGAAAAAGTGGCCGATACTCTTCATGAGTTAGATGAAGTAGGAGTTCATCGGATTTTGGCTCTGCGTGGGGATATTATCCCTGGTGTGGAACCTTTAAAAGACTTTCGTTATGCAACGGATCTGATTGAATTTATTAAAACAGAAGCGCCCCATTTTGAGGTAATTGGTGCCTGCTATCCTGAGGGACATCCAGATTCTCCAAACCAAATTTCAGATATTCAAAATCTTAAAAAGAAGGTAGATGCAGGGTGCTCTAGCTTGGTCACTCAACTTTTCTTTGACAATGAGCGTTTCTATGATTTTCAAGATAAGTGTACCTTGGCTGGGATCAATGTTCCTATTCATGCAGGAGTGATGCCGATTCTCAATCGCAATCAGGCCCTTCGTCTCCTTAAGACTTGTGAAAATGTTCATATCCCACGGAAGTTTAAAGCGATTTTAGACAAGTATGAGCATGATCCAAAGTCTCTTCGCGCAGCTGGCTTGGCTTATGCAGTCGATCAAATCGTTGATTTGGTTACTCAAGATGTGGCAGGTGTCCATCTTTACACCATGAACAATGAAGATGTCGCTTACCACGTCTACCAAGCAACAAAGGCTTTATTTGCTCATCAACCGAATTTTGAAGTGAATTAATCAACACTTTTAGTAGGAAGTGTAGAGATTGAGAAAGAATCGTTCTCAGTCTCTTTTTATTTGGATAAATTACTTGCTAAAAGCCAACTTTTTTTTTATAGTATTAATATGAAGTTTTTGGAGGCGCTTGCAATGAAGAAAAGTCTGAAGTTGAAGTTATTTGGACCCCCTAAGGTTGTTTTCAATCAGAAAACTATTCGGTTTTCTTTCTCGAAGATGGAGGCCTTGCTTTATTACTTGGCAGTCATGGGCCAGGTCAACCGTGATGAAATAGCCGGTATCCTTTGGGGAGCTAAGGAAAACCAAGTAGCTCGCAAAAACTTACGGAATACGGTTTACCAAGCCAATAAAATCTTTGAAGGAGATATCATTGTCTCTCCAAGTCGGAGCAGTTTGGCCCTTAATCCTGACTTGAATCTTTCGCTGGATGTTCAGCTCTTTGAAAGAGATCCACTAAGTGCCTTGGATCTCTATCGGGGGGATTTTTTGGAGGGCTTCTATGTCAAGGATGATGAAGACTTTGATCAGTGGGCTTCTCGTAAACGAGATGCTTATAGGAAGCTCTATGTCGAAAGTTGCTATCAAAAAATTGAGCAGGTCGGTTTTGCAGATCCTAGTATAGAACTCTTGCTCCATCATTTGGTAGAGCTGGATGAATTTGAAGAGAAAAACTACCAGCTCTTGATGGAGTACTATAGCTTCCATCATCAGCTAGGAAAATTTTTTGAGACCTATTATAAACTAGTCGATTTATTGGATCGCGAGCTTAGTGTGCGTCCCAGTCGAGCAATTGAGGAACTTTATCACTCCGTTTTGGAAGCCAAACGAACTCATAAACTGAGTCATCGCTTAAATATCCATGAACTTCCCTTCTTTGGTCGGAAGCAAGAACTCTCGCAGCTCGAGGAATACCTCTCTTTAGTCGAGAGGGGTGAAGCGGTAGGCCCTTTTCTGGTGATGGGGCAATCTGGAACAGGTAAGAAACGTCTCTTGCGGCAGTTGGTCTTGATGTCCAATCGCAGTTTTAATTTTATCAAGGTGGAAGGAAAAGCTACTAGCCAGCGCTACGAGGGAAGCAACTGGAATGATCTCAGACAAGCGCTAGAGAAACTGGGGGATGAGATGGGGATTTCCCTTCTGGAAGAGGAGGATGATCTCATTTCGGTATGGAATCAGCTTCAGGGCCTTAGCAAAGAAAAACCGCTCCTGATTCTGCTTGAAAACGCCCAGTGGATCGATGCAGTGTCTCTAGAAAAAGTGAAACAACTAGAGGAGCGAAGAAACCAGGAGAAATGGCAACTAATTTTTACAGCTGAAGAGCCTCTGCCAGCTTCCTTCGTCAACTTCTTGGGGAGCTTGAAGGTAGAGAAAAGGCTGTCTCAACTAGAGTTGACCAATTTTGAGCCAAGTGAAAGTCGTGCTCTCTTGAAGGGGGAACTGGGAGCAATAGAGCCGGCAGTGATGGAGCAGATGGTCGAATGGAGTGAAGGCAGTCCGTTCTTACTGTCCAGCTATATCGAAGAGTGGAAAGAAAATGAAAATTTAGAACCCTTGCCTGATATCATTCAAGCTTATCTTACTCAGGAGCTTGGGGATATGAGCAGCGAGGAAGAGGCTCTTCTACACTACCTATCTTGTTTTCATAAGCCGATTTCTCTGTCTATCTTGGCAGAATTGACGGCTACAGAGCTTCCTGTTTTGACTGAATTAATCGAGCCTTTATCTGAAAGAGCGATCGTCTCAATCGTAGAAGAAGGAGAGGCTCTCATGGTTCAATTCTGCAAGCAATTGGTAGCTATGTACTTTTACCATCTTCTTTCGCCAGCTAGACGGCGGCTCTTCCACCAACAAATTGCGCAAAAATTGGAAGAAAGCTTAGAAGATGCGACGGACCTTCTTCTTTATAAGGAAATTGCCTACCAATACAAGCAATCCCAAAATCTTTTGCGTTCCTTATCGTTTGAGTTGACCTATTTAGAAGAAATCCTTCAGCTGGAGCATGAACTGTTTCCGATTTATTCCAAGGCAGATGAGGGCATCCTATCAGATGGTACAAATAGCCGTTTGGACATTTTTGGGGAGTTATCTCGTCTACGCCTAGAATTAGATAACCTCTTTTCAAGGCACCAAAGAGATAGAGAATACAAGCATTTACAACTGCGTTACTTGTACCTAGAAGGTCGCTATTTTATTCGGAGTGGGGAGTATCAAAAGGGGATTCATGATATCCAAAAAGTCATCTCCTATGCGCGGGAACTCAAGCAATCCGACTTCCTCTTAGAGGGTTATCGGCAAATTATTTATTATTGCATTCAAACGGAGAATATCTCTGAGATGGCCTATTATACAGATTTGGCTCTGGAAGATGCCATCCAAGCCAATAATCATGAGGTCATCGCGATCCAGTTGCGTTTGAAGGGCTTGTATCACCTGATGGTTGGGGATGAGGAGCAGGCGACTCGGCATCTGTATCGCTCTATTGATTGCTTTAGTTTGACCAATAGCATGCAGGCCAAGTATGCCATTCAAATTGCAGCTTCTTTGGCCTACCTCGCTGAAATCGAGCAAATTAGGGGCCATTTCCAAGTAGCGGTCACCCACTTAGAAGAGGTTCTGCGTTTGGTGGGGGATCAAGCTGTTGATTCCGTCCGTGTCGTCTTTGATATTGATCTTGGGATCGCCTATTATTGGAAGGGAGATTTGATCCAAGCTCGCCTCTGTTTTGACAGAGCTCAGAAAATTTTGTCCAGTGTTCGCTTCCCTTGGAAGGAAGAATTGCTCGAATTTTATCAATCCTTGATCGCCTGTCAGCAAGGGGATCAGGAGAAGGTTGCGGCTTATCTGGCTCGAAAAGAAAGGACGATGAAAAAATCTGCTAATTCACGGGATAAGGGGATGGTTCATTATCTATTAGCTTACTTATCTGATCAAAAGGAGAAAGGAGAAGAGCTCGCTCCTGCCCTGAGCACCTTCTTGAAAGAAGATAAGAATTACTACAAGAAGGTGGCAGAGCAACACTTGAATCCCTACAGAGATCGTCAGTTTCTTAAGAAATTAAAAGATCTGTAGTGTCTCTTGCCTAAATCATAAGAGAGGACTAAGCGGCCTATCCTCCTTTTAGGCAAAGATCATTGTGCCTGAAAATGAAGAAAAAGCATAGAAATACCCTAGCAATGGGTGTTTCTATGCTTTTTATGTGTGTAGAAATCTTCTTAGTTCAGTTTTTGTTGCGCCAATATTTGTGTCAAGTAAAAGATAAAGGTCGCAGCAAGGTTTGAAGTATGGTTGTCAATGTCATGAGGAGGAGAAACTTCCACGACATCAAATCCGATTAGCTTACCACTAGCAGCAATGTGTTGGAGAAGCAGGAGGGCTAGTTTAGGATCGACACCAAGTGATTGGATGGCGCTAACACCAGGAGCAGAGCCGACCGCAAAGCAATCCATATCAATAGACAGATAGATCGCGGTTTGGTTTTCTAAAAATTGATCGATTCGATCCAGAATGGCTTGGTGGCTCATCTGGAAGAGATCTTGGCCAGTTAAAAAATCAATGCTTGGTGTTTTAGCAACGTAATTAAAGAGGAAGAGGTTATTATTGTGCTCTTGGATCCCCAGGATGAGGTAAGGGAAGTCCTGACCTTTTTCTTTAGCATGATCAGCCATTTGACGAAAACCTGTTCCAGAATTGGGACCGGTTTGGTCGTAAGGTCGCAAATCAAAGTGGGCATCCAGATTGATCACAGCCAGTTGTTCATCTTTTTCTAAACTGGATTGAATCCCTAGATAGTGGCCGTAAGCAGTTCCGTGACCGCCTCCTAGGACAATGGGTTGGATCCCTAATTGGTACATGCGCTGGATCGCTTGTGAGAGGCTTTCTTGGAGTTCTTCTAGTGAATGGTTAGGCCCGTCAATATTTCCCACATCATACACTGTCACATTGGTTCCCCAGTGCCATGGAAGTTTAGCGATTTGAGAACGGATGGCTGTAGGACCCTCGACTGCTCCTACACGCCCATTATTGATATAGACTCCTTTGTCACTCTTAAAGCCGATGATCCCAAAGGTCATACCCTCAAATGGAGTGAGGGTCTCGTCGTTTAGGTCTAAAAATTTGGTGACCATTCCCCATTTGGCCGTGTAGGGATTGTCCTCGATGCTACCTTGGTAGTAGCTGTAGGTCATTGGATAGTAGTTTGTGAGCAAGCTTGTCGCCTCCCTTATTTTTCTGAAAGCAGGCAGAGGCTGAGAAGATCGCCAGCCTCTGTTTTGCTTTATTCTTACTGTATCAGTATTGAATGCTTAAGTCAACTGCTTTTTCGATGGTTGCTAAGAATTCTTCGCTTTCGACAACAGCAGATGCTTTATTAAGTTCTTCAAAGATTTCGATATCTTTGTCAAATTCAATGAAGTTCAGTTTTTGACGAATCAGCTCATAAGCTGGTTTTGTACCTTTACCAAGTTCATGATTTTCTGGCTTGAGATCCAAGGCTTGGCAAGCTGCCATGATTTCAGTAGCAACGATGCGACGGGAGGTTTTAAGAATTTCTGCTGCTTTACGAGCGGCAGTCGTTCCCATGCTGACGAAATCTTCTTGGTTTTCACAAGATGGAATAGAATCGACACTAGCAGGGTGAGCCAAAATTTTATTTTCCGATGCAAGGGATGCACAAGCATACTGGGTAATCATGAAGCCTGAGTTGAGTCCAGGGTGTTTGACCAAGAAGGATGGTAATTTACTGAGTTGGCTGTTGACCAAGCGTTCCACCCGACGTTCAGATACGTTCCCAATTTCAGAAAGGGCAATGCCTAAGAAGTCAAATGGTTGCGCCATTGGTTCACCGTGGAAGTTACCTCCTGAGATGACGTGTCCTTCTTTGGTAATGATTGGGTTATCTGTGACAGAGTTGATTTCGATTTCAACTTTTTCTTTTACGTAAGCAATAGAATCCTTGCTGGCTCCATGGATTTGAGGGATACAGCGAAGTGTATAAGGATCTTGTACCCGTTGTTGAGTCGCAACAGTGGTATTCTTGCTTCCTTCAAGAAGGTTACGGATGTTGCGAGCAGTTGCCAATTGTCCACTTTGTGGGCGGATGGAATGAAGGTCTTCTTCGAATGGACTGGTAATTCCATTGTGAACTTCCATTGAGAGAGCACCAGCGATATCAGAGAGTTTGAGCAATTGGATACCATCATAAGTCGCAAGAGCACCGATACCGGTTAGGACAGTCGTACCATTGATCAAGGCAAGCCCTTCTTTAGCAGCTAATTGGATCTTCTCAATTCCAGCACGATCTAAGGCTTCTTGACCACTGAGAAGTTCTCCTTTGTAGTAGGCGCGTCCAAGACCCAACATTGGTAAAACCATATGAGCAAGTGGTGCTAAGTCTCCAGAAGCTCCGAGTGATCCTTTTTCAGGAATATAAGGAGTGACTCCTTTGTTGAGCAATTCTAACAGTTTTTCAACGGTTGACAGACGAATGCCAGAATAGCCTTTCAAGAGCGAGTTGATACGGATCAGCATGATAGCACGAACGGCATCTTCAGGAAGTGGATCACCGAAGCCAGATGAGTGAGTCCGGATCAGGTTTTCTTGCAGCTGAACAGTATCTTCTGGAGAGATGCTGACATTACAGAGGGAACCAAAACCAGTGGTCACACCGTAGACGACTCGTTTTTCGCGGACAATGTCATCAACGATTTTACGGGATGCGATAACGGCTTCTTTGGCTTGTTCATCAAGCTCACATTGGGCACCGTGCCGAGCTACAGCGATGACTTCTTCGAGTGTTAAGCTATTGCCATCTAAATGAATCAATTGAGTCATATAAAACCTCCGATTATGAATAGTTGTTCTGGGGAAGTAGATGTGTTTACTTCAGTTTGAATACCAAACATGAGCCCATTGTCTATTGATCTTAAGAAATTTGAGAAGAGTCTTAGAGAAAAGGGCTCAGGTTTGACATTCGTGGAGTCCTAGATGGGTTAGGGAGCAAAACCGAGCTTCGCTCCCGTCTCTGTTCCCATCTACTGTGTAAAGAAAATTAGTGAGGAAGGGTTTTCGATTTATGTAGTTTATCGCCGTGGAAAACAAAGTAAAGTCCACTTGCAATCACGAGACCGATGGCCCCCCAAACAAAGTTCATTAGGTTGTCCCCTGCAATCATCAAGATACTGATCACAACGGCTAGAACTGGGATAACGGGACCAAATGGTACTCGGAAGGTAACCTTTTTGTCTGGGTACATTTTTCTGAGTTTGATGGCTGCCAAAGCTGTTGGAATGTATTGGAAGAAACGGAAGACAACACTGAAAGTTGCTAATGATTCGAAAGATCCAGATAACAAGAGTAAGAACGCAAAGGCACCGGAAATGATAATGGCAATGACTGGAGCATTCTTAGAGTTTGTTTTTCCAAGATCTGCTGGCAAGAGTTTTTCATCTGCTAGGGCAGCACCGAAACGAGGAACCATGATAGATTCACCGATGTTGAGACCGGCGATTGAAATGAGGGCACCATAAGAAACAAGAGGAGCTCCGATAGGGCCAATCATTTCGACAAATGCGTCTTGTACCGGTGCACCGGTTTGCATAATGCGACCACCAAGCATGGCGATTGTTCCAGCGATGATCAACATGTAGAGAACAGATACAATACTGATAGAACCTAGAATAGCGCGGGGAACGTTCTTTTCAGGGTTGCGCATTTCCCCTGCAACGATAGACATGGTTTCAAATCCGATGAAACCGTAGAAGATGTAGACGGCTGTACTAGAAATAGAACTGAAGAGACTTGTTCCACTTTCCAATTGAAGGAAAGGTGTGAAGTTGCCCTTGCTTACCCCGCCAGAAATGAAGAAGATGGCAAAGAGTGAGAAGAGGACAATGGGGATTAATTTTGCAACAGTAGCTGTCAGAGTGAACATCTTAGAGGTTTTCAGACCGGCGATGTTCATCAGACTCAAGAGAATCAGCATACCGACACTGATCGGAAGGTTGTAGCCTTCAAATGCTGGGAAGGTAATGATGAAGATCTTAGCAAAGCCGGCTAACATGGCAGCCCAGGCGATAACAGTAACGGCCCAACCGAGAATCCCAACGTTAAAGCCAACGAAATCTCCAAAAGCGGCTTTTGAGTATTGCATAGCTCCACCGTTTTTATCGAAGTAGCCAGCCGTTTCAGCCAGACAGGCTGATAGTAGCATGACGAGAATGGCTACTCCGAACATGACAGCTAGAGAAGCTGGTCCAAGGCCAGAATATATTTTTTGAGGGAGGAGGAAGATACCAGATCCGATTACGGCGTTGATACCGTATAGAGTGGCACCACTAAAGCTGAATTTCGCTTTTTCTTGTTCCTCAATCGACTGTTTATGTGCTCCGTTCATAATGTTTCTCCTTTGTGAACATTATTGTAGTCCAGTCCAGATAGCAATCGGTTGCTCCCCAGACTGATGGGGTAAAAACGTGATTGTCATCTCTTGAAGAGGAGATGGTTGTTCGATCACCAGGAGCTCGTGAGTTTGGAGGATTTGAGAATGATTCGTTCCCCATTTTAGTGTTAGCGGACAGAGAGCATAGATCAATTGATAGCGACTCTGACTTTTGACACTCTCTTTTGGGGTTATAGCACTCATATGCCCCTGATAAGAAGGTTTGTAGATCAAATTAAAGTCTTGACAAGTCCCTTGGCTAGATACAGGATCTCCCCCATCAAAGAAGTAGCTTTGAAAGGGGTTCAAAACCACTTCTTTCTGTTGATGGTTGAGTCGAATGGAGGCATTCAAGGGCATCAAGATTCGGTAGTAGCCAGTGAGATCGGTAAAGTTACTTTTTTCAACCTCTACCGTTGCAGTGGAGAGGCGGAAGTCAAATGTCCGATCTGGATAGCTTCCTCCCTCTGGGGAGAGAAAGAGTTGGGTGGTTTGGCCACCGGACCAAGTAGAAATTTGATAATCTGCGGGGGTAAGATGAAGGAGAGTCACCATAGGACGCCTTCTTTCTTAAAAGAGACCAGTGATATTGCCGTGGGCATCGATATCAATCTTTTCACTGGCAGGTGCTTTTGGTAGGCCAGGCATGGTCATAATGGTACCGGTGAGAGCTACGATAAAGCCAGCTCCGGCAGCTACCTTGAGATTACTGATTTTAACAGTGAAGTCTTTAGGTGCTCCCATCTTCTTCGCATCATCTGAGAAGGAGTATTGGGTTTTGGCCATACAGATTGGGTAGTTTGAGAAGCCAAGAGCTTCCAATTCTTTCAGTTCGCGTTTGGCTGCTGGTGTTAAGCTGATGCCTTTACCACCATAGACTTTTGTGACGATCTTGGTCAATTTTGTTTCAATGCTGTCTTCTTCGTCATAGACATAAGAGAAGTGGTTTTCTTCTTGAGCCAGTTGAATGACTTTTTCAGCCAAGTCACGACCACCAGCTCCACCATGTGCCCAGACATCTGAAATGACCACATCTACATGGCGTTTCTTACAAGATTCATAGACAGCTTCTAGTTCGGCTTCTGTATCCAGTGGGAATTTGTTAATGGCAACGACCACAGGTAGTCCATAGACTTCTTGGATGTTGGCCAAGTGTTTGTCTAGGTTTGGTAGACCATCGATAACGGCTTGGACATTTTCAGTAGCCAAGTCTGCTTTGGCAACCCCACCATGCATCTTGAGGGCACGGATGGTTGCGACGAGGACAACGGCAGCAGGTTTGAGCCCGGCCATGCGGCACTTGATATCGATGAATTTTTCAGCACCGAGGTCTGCTCCAAAACCAGCTTCTGTCACGACATAATCAGCATATTTGAGGGCTAGTTTAGTAGCCAGCACACTGTTACAGCCGTGGGCGATATTGGCAAATGGTCCGCCGTGGATGATGGCAGGAGTATGCTCTAAGGTTTGCACCAAGTTGGGATGGATGGCATCTTTGAGGACGGCTGCCATAGCACCTCCAGCCTTGAGGTCTTTAGCTGTGACCGGTTGTCCTTGGTAGTTGTACCCGATAATGATGCGATCAAGACGTTCTTTGAGATCAAGGATATTTTCTGAGAGACAGAGAATGGCCATGATTTCAGAAGCCACGGTGATGTCAAAGCCATCTTCACGAGGAACTCCGTTTGTTTTTCCTTGAAGTCCATCGACAATATGACGGAGTTGACGGTCGTTCATGTCGACCACCCGTTTCCAAGTGATGCGACGAGAATCGATGCCCAACTCATTGCCATGATGGATGTGGTTGTCAATCAAGGCAGCAAGGAGGTTGTTGGCAATCCCAATGGCATGGAAGTCTCCGGTAAAGTGAAGGTTGATATCTTCCATTGGAACCACTTGGGCGTACCCACCACCGGCAGCTCCACCCTTGATCCCAAAGACAGGGCCAAGTGAAGGTTCGCGGAGGGCAATGACGGCTTTTTCACCAATAGCTGAAAGAGCATCGACCAAGCCAACAGAGGTGGTTGTCTTTCCTTCTCCAGCAGGTGTCGGAGAGATGGCCGTCACGAGGATCAGCTTTCCATCTTCCTTATCCTTGAGTTGTTCCAGTTGGTTGCTATCAATTTTTGCCTTGTATTTTCCGTAGAGCGAAATATCGTCTTCGGTCAATCCAAGTTCAGCAGCGATATCGGTGATGGGCTTCATTTGGACAGAATTGGCGATTTCAATATCCGATAAAACCATAGAATCCCTTCTTTCTTTATTTTTATTTGCTAGGTTTAAGATAGACTTTCTAAAATGGTTTGGTAAATGTTATCTGCAAGATCAGAACCGGTTTGGAGAAGTTTGAGTCCCTTGCCGTGGTATTCTTGGACGAAGTCTTGGTCCTTGATTCCTGAAATGTTGATCAAGACATTTAGCCAAGCACCTTGAAGGCCAGCTTTAAGATTCAGAGCAGCTACCCCTAGGTCACTAGCCGCATTGGTGTTGGACTTGCCAACAGCTTCTTTGGTGGTTTCAAGAGCTTCAACGATGAGCTCCATCATAGAGAAAGGAGATACTGTCGCATGTTTCAAAGCTTTTTGCATGGCTTCACGACGAGCGGCTTTCTCTTCTTCCGTTTCTTTTGGAAGATCAAAGACAGCTGATACGACGTTGAAAGCTTCTGTATCTTTATCGATGGCTTCTAGTAATTGGTCTTGGAGTTGAGCGCTTTTTTCATGAACCCCTTTGATGTGGTCTTCAAATTCTGCGTATTTTTTCTTTCCAATGGTCAGTTCACAGACCATTTTTGTAAGGGAAATCCCATTCGCAGCAGATAGAGCAGCAGCAGAACCACCACCTGGAGCTGGAGCATCTGAACCAAGAACTTTGGCAAACTCCGTAATACTTAAGTCAACTAGTTTCATAGAACTCCCTTTCTAACCCAACAAGTGATTTTCCAAGACTTGTTTGCTGTAGTCAAAGTCTTCTAATTGCAAGTAGTATTCAGCAGAGTCGATCAAAGCCTTAGCAGGAGCCAGTCCAATGAGTTCTGTTCCGATGATGCGAACACCATAGCGTTGCGCTTCGAAACGAACGGTTTCAACGACACGATACAATGGGAATTGTTCCAAGTTGACCATGTTGATGGAGACTTGGGCGATGTTGCGATCTTCTAGCATGACGCCGATCGCTTTACAGTACTTGTATCCACCGCTTGATCCACGAATGATTTTAGAAATCTTATTGGCAATCTCTAGGTCGTCTGTGTCAAGGTTGATATTGAAAGCAACGAGTGGCATACGGACACCGACAGCTGTAACCCCTGCAGTTGGGTGAATCTTGCGTTCACCGTAGTCTGGCTTCCAGTCTTCTTCCAACAATTTTTCTGGCATTCCTTCAAATTGTCCTTTACGCACTTTCGCCAAGTTCTTCCGTTCTGGGCGAGTTGCAGCATCTTCATAAAGGAAGATTGGAATACCTAATTCACGATTGATGCGTTCGGCTACTTTGTTAGCAATCTCAACGCATTCAGCTGTAGTGATATCCTTAACCGGAACGAATGGACAAACGTCTGTTGCCCCCATACGAGGGTGTTCGCCTTCGTGCTTGGTCATATCAATGTTTTCAGAAGCGTATTTCACCAATTGGAAAGCCACTTCTTGAATGCTTTCTTCATCCCCAACGAGTGTAAAGACGCTGCGGTTGTGGCTGGCATCGGACGAGTAGTCTAGTAAAGTGACACCTGGAATACTTTTTGCTGTAGCTGCTAATCCGTCGATCACAGCCTGATTGCGTCCTTCAGAGAAGTTTGGAATACATTCAACAATTTTTGCCATATGATTACCTCTTTTTATAGGAGAAGTTGGGGAGGAGGAGTCTTTGTATTTTCCTCCCCTTTCTCAGTTTTTATTTTTTGATGTTAAAACAATTTTTGAACGGCTTCTTTGACCAAATCTTCATCTGCCAGATACGGAATGGTGATGTGGTCTGTTCCTGCATGGAGACGGTTGTACTCGATGGCTGTTTCAATGGCATGATCGTTCCGTGCCCAGTTCCGACGAGCAACCCCGCCCATGGTATCCCAGGCAATGGCAGACTTGATGATTTCATCGATCCGGTGGCTACCGTCTAGAACGAGACCAAATCCACCGTTGATGGCTTTACCGATACCAGTACCACCACCGTTGTGGAGGGCAACGAGACTCATACCGCGAGCAGCGTTACCAGCGTAACATTGAACCGCCATGTCACAAGTGACGTTCGAACCATCTTTGATGTTTGATGTTTCACGGAATGGAGCATCTGTACCAGATACGTCGTGGTGGTCACGTCCAATCATGACAGGTCCAATCTTGCCTTGGCGAATGAGTTCATTGAATTTCAATGCAATATTGACACGGCCCATGCAATCTTGATAGAGAATACGAGCTTGTGTACCAACCACCAGTTGGTTCTTCTCAGCATCGCGAATCCAGTTGTAGTTGTCGCGGTCTTGGTAGCGACGAGTTGGATCGATCGCTTCCATAGCTGCGTGGTCAGTTGCAATCAAGTCTTCATGTTTACCGCTGAGGCAGACCCAACGGAATGGACCGTATCCATAGTCAAAGAGCATAGGTCCCATGATATCTTCTACATAAGATGGCCAAATGAAGCCGTCCTTGTCATCCAAGCCATTCTTAGAAATTTCCTTGATGCCTGAGTCGTAAACAGATTTCATGAAGGCATTACCGTAGTCGAAGAAGTAAGTACCTTTAGCCGTCAAGGCTTTGATCACTGCAAAGTGACGAGCCAAGGTTTCATCAACCAAACGGCGGAAGGTTTCTTTGTCTTCTGCCAGCAAACGTGTCCGTTCTTCAAAGCTGATGCCAACTGGGCAATAGCCACCATCATAGACGTTGTGGCAAGAGGTTTGGTCAGACAAGAGATGAACGTGAACTTGATGTTCATTGACATATTCGAGCAAATCTACGATATTACCATGGTAGGCAATCGAAGTGGATTCACCAGCTTCCAGTGCTGCTTGAGCCAATTTCACAGCTTCTTCGGCACTGTCGGTCACTTGGCTAATCCAGCCTTGAGAGTGACGAGTTTCGATCCGAGAGCGGTCCACTTCTGCAACGATGGCAACCGCTTTTGCGATTTCAGCTGCTTTCCCTTGTGCGCCACTCATTCCACCAAGACCAGATGAAATAAAGAGTTTACCTGTCAAGTCGCCATCATCAGGCACACCGAGTTTGAGACGACCGGCATTGAGAAGGGTGTTGAAAGTACCGTGAACGATCCCTTGTGGACCGATGTACATCCAGCCACCGGCTGTCATCTGACCGTAGTTGGTAACGCCCATTTCTTCAGCAATTTCCCAGTCGCGCATGTTATCATACTCACCGATCAAGAGACCGTTGGTAATGACGACACGAGGAGCTTCTGGTTTTGATTTGAAGAGGCCAAGAGGGTGACCCGATTCAACCACCAAGGTTTGGTCTTCTGTCATGACTTCCAAGTATTTCTTGATCAAGTTGTATTGCATCCAGTTGGCACAGACAGATCCTGTTTCCCCATAAGTGACCAATTCATATGGATAAAGAGCAATTTCAAAGCTCAAGTTGTTGTCGATCATGACCTGCATAGCCTTAGCAGCAGTGCATTTTCCTTTGTACTCATCGATTGGTTTTCCATAGATGCGATCTTTTGGACGGAAGCGATAGCCATAGATCCGACCGCGCGTTCTCAGTTCTTCCAGAAATTCTGGGATCAACTCTTGGTGGAATTTTTTAGGAATGTAACGCAAAGCATTTTTAAGGGCAATTTCAGTCTGAGCTTGCGTTAAGCGGAAGCCTCTATCAGGTGCACGACGGATGCCTTCTTGAAAAGTCGCCTTTTCAGGTAGGACATCAAAGTCAAGTTTGACAGACATAGCAGCTGCAATTTCTTTCTCGTCTATAAATGACATAGCAGAACCCTCCTTATAGTTGGACTGTGAATTTATATTTTCTTTATTGTATCCAAGAAACGTCAATAAAGAGTCAAAAAAAAATATAATTTTTAATAAAGCAAAAAAAAATGAGGGAAAAACTTTTTGACTTTTTTTTGACGCTTTTTCTGTAGAATTGTAAAATGAATAACAATGGAAATAGAAAGGAATGTTTCATATGTCTGCTGATATCCTATTAACCCACTTTAACCAATTGTTTTGTCCGAATGATCTAGGCCATCCTCTCTATGGAAAAGAGATGGCAGAAGCGCAAATCCTTTCCGATGCTTATATCGCTATTAAGGATGGAAAAATTCTTGCAGTTGGGACAGGTCAACCAGAACCAGAACTGATTGATGACCATACGGAAGTGAAATCCTGTGAAGGAAAAGTTGCGACTCCTGGCCTGATTGACTGCCATACTCACTTGGTCTATGGAGGTAGTCGGGAGCATGAATTTGCGAAAAAATTAGCGGGTGTTTCTTACTTAGACATCCTCGCCCAAGGCGGTGGAATTCTGAGCACGGTTCGGGCGACACGGGAAGCTTCTTTTGAAAATCTCTATGACAAGTCCAAACGACTGTTGGATTACATGTTGCGTCATGGGGTGACTACTGTCGAAGCCAAGAGTGGCTATGGTTTGGATTGGGAAACTGAAAAACGCCAGTTGGATGTTGTGGCTGCACTGGACCGTGATCATCAAATAGACTTGGTTTCGACCTTTATGGCAGCCCATGCGATCCCAACAGAGTACAAGGGCCGTTCCCAAGAATATTTAGATCTCATTGTGGAACAAATGCTTCCCAAAGTGAAGGAAGAAAAACTAGCTGAGTTCTGTGATATCTTCTGTGAAAAAGGTGTCTTTACAGCAGATGAATCTCGCTATCTTCTTTCAAAAGCTAAGGAGATGGGATTCAAACTGCGGATTCATGCGGATGAAATCGAGTCTATCGGTGGTGTGGATGTTGCGGCTGAATTGAAATCTACCAGCGCAGAACACTTGATGGTGATTACCGATGAAGGTATTCAAAAACTAGCTGCAGCAAAAGTGATTGGCAATCTATTACCAGCCACAACCTTTAGCTTGATGGAAGATACTTATGCACCGGCTCGTAAGATGTTGGACGCTGGGATGGCCATTACCCTAACAACGGACAGCAACCCAGGGTCTTGTCCAACAGCCAATCTCCAGTTTGCCATGCATCTAGGTTGCTTCATGATGCGCCTAACTCCAGTAGAAATTCTCAATGCAGTGACCATCAATGCGGCCTATTCAGTTGATCGTGCTAAAACAATCGGCTCTTTCGATGTTGGCAAACAGGCCGACATTACCATCTTTGATGCACCAAATCTAGATTATCTCTTCTATTTCTTTGCGACAAATCTCGTGACAGATGTCTACAAGAAAGGTCAAAAAGTCATTTAACTGACTCCATTTCATTTGGGACTTTGCTGGTTTGCAAAAATCAGCAAAGTCTTTTTTTAAAACCTATCCCTGTAGGGAATGGAACCACTTTAGTAGGAAATTAAAATTTGACGTTCAAAGAATATTTTTCTTACTTTCTGATGTACAAAAAGGGAAATTCTTGATAGAATAGAAGTAATATTGAATATTTTCTTCAATATCATCTGTTTGATTGAAAACAGATTGTTTAAACTATTGATCAAACGAACAGGTTATTCAACAGACCTGTCTAGAAATTGTGAGGAGACAAGATGACTGTCGATTATAACAGCAAAGCTTACTTGGATAAAGTAGACGCTTGGTGGCGTGCAGCCAACTACATTTCAGCTGCTCAAATGTACTTGAAAGATAACCCATTGTTGAAGCGCGAAGTCGTTGAAAATGACTTGAAGGCTCACCCAATCGGACACTGGGGAACTGTACCAGGACAAAACTTTATCTATGCTCACTTGAACCGTGCCATCAACAAATACGACTTGGATATGTTCTATATTGAAGGACCAGGTCACGGTGGACAAGTAATGGTATCGAACTCTTACTTAGATGGTTCTTATACTGAATTGAATCCAAACATCCCACAAAATGAAGAAGGTTTCAAACACTTGTGTAAGATCTTCTCATTCCCAGGAGGAATTGCTTCTCACGCAGCGCCTGAAACACCAGGATCTATCCACGAAGGTGGAGAACTTGGTTATGCCCTTTCTCACGCTGCTGGTGCTGTATTGGATAATCCAGATGTGATTGCTGCCACAGTTATCGGTGACGGTGAAGGAGAAACAGGTCCATTGATGGCTGGTTGGTTGTCAAATACTTTCTTGAACCCAGTCAACGATGGGGCTATCCTTCCAATCTTCTACCTCAACGGTGGGAAGATCCACAACCCAACCATCTTCGAACGCAAAACAGACGAAGAATTGGCCCTCTTCTTTGAAGGTCTTGGATGGAAGCCAATCTTTGCGAATGTCACTGCAATTTCAGAAGACCACGAAGCTGCACACGCTTTGTTTGCTGAAAAATTGGACGAAGCAATTGAAGAAATCAAGAAAGTCCAAGCAGAAGCTCGTAAAGGTTCTGCTGAAGAAGCAACTCAACCAGTTTACCCTGTCTTGATTGCTCGTATTCCTAAAGGTTGGACTGGTCCAAAAGCATGGGAAGGAACACCTATCGAGGGTGGATTCCGTGCGCACCAAGTTCCAATCCCAGTAGATGCTCACCACATGGAGCATGTCGATGCTCTTCTTTCATGGTTGGAATCTTACCGCCCAGCTGAATTGTTCGACGAAACTGGTAAACTAGTTCCTGAAATTGCTGAAATTGCACCAAAAGGTGACCGTCGCATGGCGATGAACCCAATCACAAATGCTGGTGTGATCAAACCAATGAACACAGCTGATTGGAAGAAACATGCCCTTCAATTCAACACACCAGGTGAAATCATGGCTCAAGACATGATCGAATTTGGTAAGTATGCGGCAGACTTGGTAGATGCGAACCCAGATAACTTCCGTATCTTCGGTCCAGACGAAACCAAATCAAACCGTCTTCAAGAAGTCTTCACTCGTACAAGCCGTCAATGGTTAGGACGTATGAAACCTGACTACGATGAAGCCTTGAGCCCTGCTGGTCGTGTCATTGACTCTCAATTGTCAGAGCACCAAGCAGAAGGTATGCTTGAAGGATATGTCTTGACAGGTCGTCATGGATTCTTCGCTTCTTACGAATCCTTCCTTCGTGTTGTAGATTCTATGATCACTCAACACTTCAAATGGTTGCGTAAGTCTAAGACACATACAACATGGCGTAAAAACTACCCAGCCTTGAACTTGATTGCAACTTCAACTGTCTTCCAACAAGACCACAATGGCTACACTCACCAAGATCCAGGTATCTTGACTCACTTGGCTGAGAAAACTCCTGAATATATCCGTGAGTACTTGCCAGCAGA
Organism: Streptococcus sp. HMSC057G03; assembly: GCF_001808745.1. Taxonomy (NCBI): domain Bacteria; kingdom Bacillati; phylum Bacillota; class Bacilli; order Lactobacillales; family Streptococcaceae; genus Streptococcus; species Streptococcus sp. HMSC057G03. The sequence continues at coordinate 77,976 of NZ_KV794428.1, read as the reverse complement.
TACCAATAGCTTGCTTGCAGTGATGGATGAAGCCTTCAAGGGAGAAGATGTGATCAACTTGATCGTTTCTTCTAAACACCCACGTCCTCAATTCTACTCAGCAGCTGAAGCAGAAGAATTGGTTCGTGAAGGATACAAGGTGATCGATTGGGCATCAACTGTTTCAGCAGATGAAGAGCCAGATCTTGTTATTGCCGCTGCAGGTACAGAGCCAAACTTAGAAGCTCTTGCTGCTATTACAATCTTGCACAAAGCCTTCCCAGAATTGAAGATCCGCTTTGTCAACGTTATCGACATCTTGAAATTGCGTCACCCATCCGTTGATGCGCGTGGGCTTTCAGATGAAGAATTTGACAAAGTCTTCACAACTGATAAACCAGTCATCTTTGCCTTCCATGGTTACGAAGGCATGATCCGTGATATCTTCTTCAACCGTCACAACCATAACTTGCGCGTGCATGGTTACCGTGAAAACGGGGATATCACCACACCATTTGATATGCGTGTGATGTCTGAGTTGGATCGCTTCCACTTGGCACAAGATGCAGCTAATGCAGCTCTTGGAGATGCAGCAAGCGCATTTGCAGCGAAGATGGATGAAACAATCGCCTTCCACCATGACTACATCCGTGAAAACGGAGATGACATTCCAGAAGTTCAAAACTGGAAATGGGAAAACGTGAATAAATAAGAAAAGAGAGTGGGACAGAAATCGGTAACTCGTTAGAATTCGATTTCGTCGTCCCACCTCC
>NZ_KV794428.1:41798-77124 GCF_001808745.1 Streptococcus sp. HMSC057G03 | reverse complement strand
GAGGCTAGGACTTTTGTCCCAGCCTCTTTTGTGATGAACAGCAAGTAACAAAAGGAAGAGGATGAGAATAGATGTTCGGAAATCAAGCGTTTTCTAAGAAAAATGTAAGAGTTTCTAGGAAAATATTGAAGTAAGACCGAAAAAATAGTAAAATGGAAGAGCTGATTTCAGCAATCAACTGTTCTGCGTTCTCCTTTTTGGAGAAGTGTTCTACATTAGAAAATGGAGTATTCTATGAAGAAAAAAATTATCTTGAAAAGCAGTATCCTAGCGGTCGCTGCGGGTCTTAGTGTTTTTGCGATCAATAGCGTTTTTGCAGACGAATTGCCCGTACAGTTCATGGGCGTTAATGACTTTCACGGTGCCTTGGAACAAACAGGGACAGCTCGTTTAGAAGGCGAAACTGTGAAAAACGCAGGAACAGCCCCACTTTTGGCAACCTATTTGAACGATTCGCAAAAAGACTTTGAAACGGAGAATGCCGGAACGCCTAATGCCAGCATCCGTGTGCAAGCGGGAGATATGGTCGGCGCTAGTCCAGCCAACTCTGCCCTCCTTCAAGATGAACCAACTGTAAAAGTCTTCAATGAAATGAACTTTGAATACGGAACCCTTGGAAATCACGAGTTTGACGAAGGACTTGGTGAATTCAACCGGATCATGAAGGGAGAAGCCCCAACACCTGGTCAATTCAATAAGATCGTCGATGAATATCCTCATGAAGCTTCTAAACAAGAAGTCGTGATTGCCAACTTGGTCGACAAGGATACCAACAAAATCCCATTTGACTGGAAACCTTATACCATCAAAGAAATCCCAGCCAATGACAAGACAGTTAAGGTCGGATTTATCGGGGTTGTTACGACAGAATTCCCAAATCTTGTCTTGCGCAAAAATCATGAACAATACCGTGTTTTGGATGAAGCAGAATCGATTGCTAAATATGCGCGTGAATTAAATGACCAAGGGGTTCATGCGATTGCTGTCTTGGCCCACGTTGCTGCCACTAGTAAGAATGGTGTAGCAGAAGGTCCGGCTGCAGAAATGATCAAAAAATTAAACCAAATCTATCCTGAAAACTCAGTGGATATCGTCTTTGCAGGCCACAACCACCAATATACAAACGGGATGGTTGGAAATACCTTGATCGTTCAAGGTACGTCTCAAGGGAAAGCCTACTCGGATGTCCGTGGAGTCCTAGATACAGATACAGCTGACTTTGTTAAAGCTCCAACTGCTAAAATTATTGCAGTAGATCCATCTAAAGGCAAAGCAAAAGATGCCAAGGTTCAAGCGATCATCGATGATGCCAATGCGACGGTTAAAAAAGTAACAGAAGCAAAAATCGGTACAGCAGACAAGGCTGAAAATATTACCCGTGAATTGAATGCACAAAAAGAAAGTGCTGTTGGAGATTTGGTCACAGCAGCGCAACTAGATATTGCCAAAAAATCAGGTTATCCAGATGTTGACTTTGCCTTCACCAACAATGGAGGAATCCGTGCAGACCTCGTGGTGAAACCAGACGGAACAGTAACTTGGGGTGCAGCTCAAGCAGTACAACCATTTGGAAATATCCTCCAAGTAGTAGAAATCACTGGGGACCAAATCTACAAAGCTTTGGGCCAACAATATGATGAGAAAGAGCTTTACTTCTTGCAAATGGCAGGGATCAAGTACACCTATACGAAACCAGCTGATGCAACGGAAGAAAATCCATATAAGGTTGTGAAAGCTTACAAGGCAGATGGAACTGAAATTGATCGCAACAAGACCTACAAGGCGATTATCAACGACTTCTTGTATGGTGGCGGAGATGGCTTCTCAGTCTTCCGCGATACAAAATTGATCGGTGCGATTAATCCAGATACTGAAGTCTTTATCCAATACATCGAAGATGTGAATAAGGCAGGGAAGAAGTTGTCTGCTTCAATCTTGGGCAATAAGACCTTTGTGGAAAAAGTGGAAGAAGAAACACCAACTCCAGAACCACAACCTCAACCAACTCCACAACCACAGCCAGCGCCAGTTGATCCAGTAAGTCCTGTAAATCCAGTCCATCCTGTGGCTCCAGTGTCTCCTGTTACTCCAAGTCGTCAATCAGAAACCCCAGTAACTCCAGCTCAACCAGCTACAAGCGAAACAAAAGAAGTGGCAACAAACAAACCAGTTGCTGTCACTTATCATACGGGTGGACAAACAGAAGTAGCTGCTACACCAGCAACAGGTCTTCCAAAAACAGGTCAAGAAGAATTGGCTTCGACAGTCCTTAGCCTCTTTGGCATGACCTCACTAGCTTTAGCAGGCTTTGTAGCTAGCAAAAAACGTGAAGGCTAAGTCGTTCATCCGTTAACTGACCCTAAAAAACGTCCGTTCTAGAAAGAAACGGACGTTTTTGATGTCTTAGGCTGTTCTCTCCACCCAGACACTGCGGACAAAGAAGAGGCTGATCAGAGCTAGTGCTAGAAAGGCAACTCCAAGGTAATAATAGGGTTGATCCATTGTAGTAGATCGACCAGAGAGGTTGACAATCCCTCGGTAGAGGGCCCCGGCTGTGAGGGTAGCCACTCCTGAATTCCAAAGATTGAGGCTCAGGCGAGAGAAGCCTTTCACCATCAACTGTAGAAGCACTAGTAGGGCACCACCGATCAAAGGAATCAAGAAGAGGTAGTGCATGAAGGCAGAGGTTTCGCCAAAACTAAAATGTTCATAGATGCGACTTCCGACAAAGAAGAAAGCTGAAATCAGAATATACCAGAGAATCGTTTTTTTCAACCGTTGTTTAATAGGATTAGTAACCGATATAGACAATGTCACTCACCACCCTTTCTGAGATAGTACCATTTGTTGTTGGTTTGTTAATAACTTGACCATTGAAGTAAAGGGTAGAAGATCCACCCCCATCCAGGTTGTAGGCTGTTTTGACGCCATACGATTTCATCACTTCCGCTAATTGGTAGAGAGAAAGCCCTTCACTCTCTGAAGTCCGTCCGTCTGACACGACGATAATGTAGTGGTTTTCATCGATGATCCCAATCGCTGTCCGTGGATTTGACGCCATAGATTGCCCGACCTCTGAGTTGGTATCGACAGTTATTTCCCCATTTTCAACTAAGGAAGGACCGAAAGCGAGGAGATTGACGACCCCGTCTTTGACCAATTGATCCGCAGAGATCTCATCTTCATAGATAATTTTGAAGGATCCATCCTTGTAAATGGCTAGGTCACCATTGCTTGAATCTTCCCGAACGGTATCGCGGTAGACCACTCCGTTTCGGATGACATAGCCGGTGCTATTAGCTCCGTAGTAGTCTCCATTGACGGCTAGAATAGCATTGTTCTCAGCTGCAGTGACGGAAGTCTTAGCCGTTACATTTGTCCCGTAGGTGTTTTGTGCAAAGGCTGTTTTGAGATAATCTGCCGAGCTGACTGTGATATCTGCAATGTAAACCTGGGTATTTTCAATCGTTTTTTCTGTTAGGCTCACCTGGATATTGTCATCTGAATAGCTAGTATCAGTCGTTGTAGCTGAAGCAGCTGCTTTTTTGGCTGCCTTAGTGTCCGTAGTAGTAGCTTTTACGGTTTGGATGGCATCGGATAAGACAAAGGTCTTGAGCATCGAGTAGCTAAAACTACTGGTCAAAAGAAGGCCAAAGCAGGCAGCATAGGTATAGGATTTTTTAAAGAATTTCATGGTGGGGAGCTGTCCTTTCTTTGAAGATTACTTTTTTCTGGATCACCCATGAGACCAGAAAGAGGAGGAAGCCAACGACAATTTTACTGATCAGGAGATTGAGCCCGAAAGCAGTATAGAAGAGTCGAATCAAGAGCGTATCGAGAATAAAGAGGCCGAGGGCTAGACCAAAGTAGCCACTTCCTGTTTTAGCGACGCTGTCTTTATTCTTAAAGACCAGGTGCTTGTTAGTCGAGTAGTTAAAAATAGAACTCGTCACACGAGCGATCCCGTTCGCTAGGAGAATGCGAAGACTAATGGGCACAGCCATCATCACGAAAAGGAAGAAAGCGTAGACCAGATAGTCAACGATAAAACTACTCAGAGAGGAGAGGGCAAACTTAAACATGTCCTTGTAGATCATGAGGCCATCTCGGATAGGTCGGAAGTGGGAACCTTCATTGTCATTGATGTAGACTGTTTCAATCGGAACTTCTAGAATGGGGAAGGACTTGCTTGCTGCAAGGAGAACATTCATCTCATATTCATAACGCTGTCCGTCAACCTCAAGCATGAAAGGTAACATATTTGTAGTGAAGGCCCGTAAGCCAGTCTGAGTATCGCTGACTGCCACTCCCGTTTGTTGTTTAAACAAGAAGCGAGTCAATTTATTCCCGAAAGCAGAACGTAAAGGAACTTTTCCAGAAAAGGCGCGTGCTCCTAGAATAAGTGTTCCAGGATGCTCTTGAGATTGGTTAACAACCCTGAAAATATCCCAAATTTTGTGCTGACCGTCTGCATCAGCTGTAACAATGCTTCCATAGGTGCCTCTTTCTAGGATGTAGGCATAAGCAGTCTTGAGTGCTTGCCCTTTTCCTTGGTTGTGCTCATGGGTCAGAACTGTCGCAAGACCCTCTAATTTGTCAAAAATCGCTTTCTTGTCAGCGTCACTCCCATCGTCGACCACGATGATGTGGAGATCGCTCTTAGCGTGGACCAAGCGAACCAGTTTGACAAGATTCAGATCCGGTTGATAGGCGGGGATGATAAGATAATTCATAATCGTTCCTCGTTTCTTGAGATTTGTTGAAGCTAGTATATAGACTCAAGCTTAAAGCTAACTGATATCAGTTTTCTTTAAGGAAAGAGGAGAAAGAAGGGGAGGGGTTTCTTCTATAAAATGTCATTAAAATGTCATTTTTTAGGACATTTCTTTCTTTTTTCTCGAAGGGAACGTCAAAAATCATTTTTTAAATCCTAAAGATAATTCTTGCCTTTGTTCCAAAAGTCTGGTATAATAGTTTCTTGTGAGTAAACCTCACTTACCCCTTGCAAAGACTTGGGGTCATTAGTCCAAAAGGAGGAACATTATCAATGGCTAAATACGAAATTCTTTATATTATTCGTCCAAACATTGAAGAAGAAGCTAAAAACGCTTTGGTAGCACGTTTCGATTCTATCTTGACTGACAACGGTGCAACTGTTGTTGAATCAAAAGATTGGGAAAAACGTCGTCTTGCATACGAAATCCAAGATTTCCGTGAAGGACTTTACCATATCGTAAACGTTGAAGCGAACGACGCTGTAGCTCTTAACGAGTTCGACCGTCTTTCAAAAATCAACGGTGACATTCTTCGTCACATGATCGTAAAAGTTGACGCGTAAGAAATCATCAGAGGTGACTTATGATTAACAATGTTGTACTTGTCGGTCGTATGACCCGTGATGCTGAACTTCGCTACACTCCAAGCAATCAAGCAGTTGCTACTTTCAGCCTAGCTGTCAACCGCAACTTCAAGAGTCAAAATGGAGAGCGCGAAGCCGATTTCATCAACTGTGTGATCTGGCGTCAGCAAGCAGAAAACTTAGCCAACTGGGCTAAGAAAGGTGCTTTGATTGGGATTACCGGTCGCATTCAAACACGTAATTACGAAAACCAGCAAGGTCAACGTGTTTATGTCACTGAAGTCGTAGCAGACAGCTTCCAACTATTGGAAAGCCGTGCAGCACGCGAAGGGCATGCAGGTGGTGGCTATTCATCAGGCAACGGTGGTTTTGCTGGAAATGCAACCCCAAGCTTTGGTGGATCTGAACCAAGCAATGCAGCGCCAAACTTTGGTCGTGAAGAAAATCCATTTGGAGCGAATCCAATGGATATCTCAGACGACGATCTTCCATTTTAAGAATGGGTTTAACGAATTAAAACTATAAAGGAGAATTAAACATGGCTCAACAACGTCGTGGCGGATTCAAACGCCGTAAAAAAGTTGATTACATCGCAGCAAACAAAATCGAATATGTCGATTACAAAGATACTGAGCTTCTTAGCCGTTTCGTTTCAGAACGTGGGAAAATCCTTCCTCGTCGTGTAACTGGAACTTCAGCGAAGAACCAACGTAAAGTAACAACAGCTATCAAACGCGCTCGCGTAATGGCTTTGATGCCTTTCGTAAACGAAGATTAAAAAAAGACCCGTTAGGGTCTTTTTTTCATGAGCTTGAAGACAAGAGAGCGAATTAAGACCCTAACGGATCTTTTTTCACGAGCCTAGAAATGTAAGAGCGAGTTGAGCTCCAGTGGACCTCTTTTTCAGACCCTTTTGGATCTTTTTTGCGAGCATAGAAATATGATAGTGAGTTAGGTCCGTGTGAAGCTCTTTGACCTTTCCCAAGCTCTAATTATGCTATAATGATGGGGAGAAAGGTATCAAGGAGCGCAACATGAAGGAAGGTGTAATCATCAGGAGGATGATAAAGGCAGATATTGAGCACATCTCTCAAGCCTTTATCCACCAAGGGTGGCCAGGTAGAGAGGATATCTTGACTAGCTATTTTCAAGAGCAGGAGAATAGAGAGAGGGACGTATTAGTAGCTGAGTCGGATGGATTTGTGGCAGGCTATATCACTATATTGCCTGCTGCCAAGCACGGCCCTTTCGTGGGAGTCTATCCTGAACTATCTGATTTTAATGTTTTTGAACCATTTAGAAATCGAGGGATTGGGAATCAACTCTTAGAGGAGGCAGAAAAAAGAGTCCGGCTACTATCAGAGATTGTTACTTTAGGGGTTGGTTTACACTCGGGTTATGGCCCAGCTCAAAGACTGTATGTCAAACGGGGCTATATCCCAGATGGATCTGGGGTTTGGTTTAGTGATCACCCCTTAGCCCCTTACAGTTCTTGTGAAAACAATGATGACTTAGTCCTCTATTTTTCAAAAAGATTGAACAGGGAAATACAGTAAAACAAAAACGGATGAAAACTTCATCCGTTTCTTTTTAGCGACGAGTTGCGGGTGCTGTGCTCGAACTTTTAATATTAAAGCGTTTCTTGAGGTAGAAGCGAAGGACAAGTGCTAAAGCTCCTAAAACGATGGCAAGGACATCTGGAATAGTTGGGTTGAGAACCTGTGGGAGTAGGGAAGTAAAGGACAAGACAATGACCCAAAGGAACATGACTCCAACAAGAATCGGCATGGATTTCCAAAGAGAGGGACGCTCGCTGCGATCTTTGGTGCCATCCATATACTGATAGAAGAAGTAGTACATGAGATACAAGAGCAGGGCCCCTGTCAAACTTCCAAGAATCAAGGTGATCAACCCATAGCCAGTACGACGCGGTGCGACCAAGTTCATAAAGGCGCTAATCGCAGCAAAAACACCAAAGATAAAGAGGAAGGAATCCAAAATCATAAGAGAGGGAGCATCGTTTAATTTCGGATGCTCTTTTTCATAGCGTTCTTTCTCGCTGAAAGAATTCGCCCAAACAGTTGGAGCTCCAAAAAGAGTCCGTGCCGGAATCCCTTTTCCTTGGTTTTCATGGATAGCTGGAAGGATTTCTTGGATGAGGCTTTCTGCTTCTTCCTCTGATTTCCCGTTTTCAAGCAATTGGTGTTTGGCGATGCGGATAAATTCTTGGTTTTTCTTGCTGAGTTGATTCAAATCAAATTGAGACATAAATACTCCTTAGTGTTATTAGTAGGTGTTAGAACCATTTTTTATGGATGAGGTAGACGACGAGAGACCCGGTCAGGGCAAAAGCGATGAAAATGATGAGCCAGAAGGCGTTTGGTTCTCCATTGAGCGGTAATTCATTGTCTTTGAAGTTCATCCCATAGGCAGAGAAAATCATGGTTGGGATGGACATGACGATGGTCACCATGGCCAAGGTCTTCATGATGTTATTCTGGTTGTTGGAGATGATCGATGCGAAGGTATCGGTCATGGAGTGCAGGATATTTCCATAAATATCTGCCATCTCGATGGCCTGCTGGGTTTCGATCAAGGTATCTTCCAACAGATCCTCGTCTTCTAGGTATTTCTTGATGTTGCTAGTGGCACTGGTCAATTTCTTGATCACGCGCTCATTGGTTTTCAGAGAGGCCTTAAAGTAGACGATGGTTTTTTCCAACTCCATCAACTCAATCAGCTCTTCATTACGCGTTGATTTGTGCAATTGACTTTCAATCTGCTCGCTTTTGCGATCCAAGGTACGAAGCGCTGACAAGTAGAGTTCGGCGTTACGGTAGAGGATCTGAAAGATAAAGCGTGACCGCATAAAGGTATAGAAATTCCGCAAGCGTCGGTTGATAAAGATATCTAGAAGCGGCAATTTCTCCAAGCAAGTCGTGATAATAGCCTCTTCTGTTAGGATAATCCCTAGAGGAATCGTCACGTAGTAGGTCTGATTGTTCCGCTCTTCCTTGATGGGAACGTCGACGATGATCAAGGTATACTCATCTTCGATGGTCATACGGGACATTTCTTCCGCATCGAGTGGTGCCCGTAAGTCTGCAATATCGATATTAAAAGCAGAGGCGATTTCCATCGATTCACTTTGGGAAGGGTTCACAAGGTTGATCCAGCTACCGGGTTCCAGCGTCTCTATTTCTTTAAATTCAGTCGTTGTCGATAAAAAGACCTGTTTCATGGTGCCTCCCCTTGTTTTTTTACACCTTAACATTATATCAGAAAAAGGACAGTTTTGGATAAAAGAATACTAAAAAATTTGTTATAATGGAGGTTAACAAAAAGGTGATTAGAGTAAGAATATGCAAGATAAAATTGTCATTCATGGGGCACGCGCCCATAATTTAAAAAATATAGACGTGGAAATTCCACGGGACAAATTAGTCGTGGTGACGGGTTTGTCTGGTTCTGGAAAGTCCAGTCTGGCCTTTGATACTCTCTATGCAGAAGGTCAGCGCCGCTATGTGGAGAGCTTATCGGCCTATGCTCGGCAATTCTTGGGAAATATGGAAAAACCAGATGTCGACTCTATTGACGGCTTGAGTCCAGCCATTTCCATCGACCAAAAAACGACCAGTAAAAACCCACGTTCTACAGTGGGGACGGCAACAGAGATCAATGACTACCTGCGCCTGCTCTATGCGCGTGTAGGGACGCCTTATTGTATCAATGGACATGGGGCTATTACCGCTTCTTCGGTTGAGCAAATTGTCGATCAAGTCTTGGAATTACCAGAGCGCCAACGCCTGCAAATTCTAGCTCCCATTATCCGCAAGAAAAAAGGCCAGCACAAGAATATCATTGAAAAAGTCCAAAAAGACGGCTATGTTCGGGTTCGAGTTGACGGTGAGATCTATGATGTGACAGAGGTTCCAGAACTGTCTAAAAGCAAACAGCACACGATTGAAGTGGTGGTGGACCGAATCGTGATCAAAGAGGGCATCCGCTCGCGTCTCTTTGATTCGATTGAGGCAGCCCTTCGGATAGCGGACGGTTATGTGGTGATTGATACCATGGATGGAAAGGAACTGCTCTTTTCGGAGCATTATGCTTGTCCAGTCTGTGGCTTTACCGTTCCTGAATTAGAGCCCCGTCTCTTTTCTTTCAATGCGCCTTTTGGATCTTGTCCAGACTGTGATGGGCTGGGTATTAAGCTAGAGGTGGACTTGGATTTGGTGGTGCCAGATGATCGCTTAAGCCTTCGCGAAGGAGCTCTTGCTCCTTGGAATCCGATCTCTTCTAACTACTATCCTCAGATGTTGGAGCAGGCCATGATCCATTTTGGTATTGATATGGATCAGCCTTTCTCAGATCTCTCTCAAGAAGAAAAGGACTTGGTTCTCTATGGTTCAAATGGCAAGGAATTCCACTTTCACTATGAAAATGAGTTTGGTGGGGTTCGGGATATCGAGATTCCTTTTGAAGGGGTCGTAAACAACATTCACCGTCGTTTCCGTGAGACCAATAGTGATTTCACCCGCAACCAAATGCGCTCTTATATGAACGAATTGACCTGTGCGACCTGCCATGGCTACCGTCTCAATGACCAAGCTCTCTCTGTTCGTGTCGGAGGAGAAAAGGGGATGCATATCGGGGAAGTGTCAGATCTATCAATTGCGGACCACTTAAAAGCTGTGGATCAGTTGGTTTTAACGGACAATGAAGCTACGATTGCAAGACCGATCCTAAAAGAGATTAAAGATCGCTTGACCTTCTTAAATAATGTTGGCCTCAATTACTTGACCTTGTCGCGATCAGCTGGGACCTTATCAGGTGGGGAAAGTCAGCGCATTCGTTTGGCAACCCAGATCGGTTCCAACCTCTCTGGTGTCCTTTATATCTTGGATGAGCCGTCTATAGGCCTCCATCAAAGGGACAATGACCGCCTGATTGCCAGTCTTAAGAAGATGCGCGACTTGGGCAATACTTTGATCGTCGTCGAACATGATGAAGATACCATGAGAGAGGCCGACTACCTGATCGACGTCGGCCCAGGTGCCGGTGTCTTTGGTGGAGAGATCGTTGCGGCTGGAACCCCAAAACAGGTGGCGCGCAACAGTAAATCCATCACCGGTCAATATTTGTCTGGCAAGCGTAAGATTCCGGTTCCAACAGAACGCCGTTCGGGGAATGGCCGTTCTATTGAAATTACAGGGGCCAGTGAGAACAACTTACAAGACATCATAGCTCGTTTTCCTCTGGGCAAATTCATCGCAGTCACTGGAGTTTCCGGTTCTGGAAAATCGACCTTGATCAATGGCATCTTGAAAAAAGCCATCGCTCAAAAGCTCAACCGAAATTCGGAAAAACCAGGAAAATACAAGACGATTCAGGGGATTGAGCACATCGATCGCTTGATCGACATTGATCAAAGCCCGATTGGTCGGACTCCTCGTTCTAATCCAGCGACTTATACAGGCGTCTTCGATGACATTCGCGATCTCTTTGCTCAGACCAATGAAGCCAAAATTCGGGGCTATAAAAAAGGCCGCTTTAGTTTCAATGTCAAGGGCGGGCGTTGTGAAGCCTGCTCAGGAGATGGGATCATCAAGATTGAAATGCACTTCTTGCCAGATGTCTTCGTTCCTTGTGAAGTCTGCCATGGACGTCGTTACAATAGTGAGACTCTCGAAGTCCACTACAAGGAAAAAAATATCGCAGAAGTGCTGGATATGACGGTCAACAAGGCAGTTGAATTCTTCAAGCACATTCCAAAAATTGAACGCAAACTCAAGACCATCCAGGATGTGGGCTTGGGCTATGTAACGCTGGGGCAACCAGCGACCACCCTTTCAGGTGGGGAAGCGCAGCGGATGAAGTTGGCTTCTGAATTGCACAAGCGCTCTACAGGAAAATCCTTCTATATCTTGGATGAACCAACGACCGGACTCCATACCGAAGACATTTCTCGCTTGATCAAAGTCTTAGAGCGGTTTGTGGATGATGGCAATACGGTCCTTGTGATTGAGCACAATTTGGATGTCATTAAGACAGCAGACCATATCATCGATTTAGGACCCGAAGGCGGTGTCGGTGGCGGAACCATTATTGCGACCGGAACACCAGAAGAAGTAGCAGCAAATCCTGCTAGCTACACAGGACAATATTTGAAAGGAAAATTACAATGAATCAACGGATCAGCAACTTAAGAAACAAAATGAAAGCCCAAAACCTCAAAGCGGTGTTGATTAACAATTTGAAAAACGTTTATTATTTGACTAATTTCTGGGGTTCAAACGGGACTGCTTTGGTGACAGAAGAACGTGTGGTACTCTTTACAGATTCGCGCTATACCATCCATGCCCATGCGACTTGTTTCCCCTTTGTAGAGATTGTGGAAACCCGTGATGAGTTGACTGCAGCTGCAGAGATCGTTAAGGACCTTGAAATCAAAGAACTTGGTTTTGAGGACGAAGTGACGGTAGCCTACCATGTCCGCATGGCTTCTGTTTTCAGTGGCATCAGCCTTCAATCCCTAGCGAACTTTGTGATGGAATTGCGCTTGATTAAAGATGAAACGGAGATTGCGGCCATTAAAAAAGCTTGTAGCATCTCTGACCAAGCCTTCCATGATATTTTAGACTATATCAAGGTAGGGAAAACGACAGAGTTGGAAGCAGCAACTTTCCTCGATTTTAGAATGCGGGAGTTGGGAGCTTCTGGTGTATCTTTTGATATCATCTCAGCAGCTGGTGAACGCTCTGCCATGCCTCATGCGACTCCAAGTGATCGGGTCATTTCAGCAGGAGATGCCTTGACCCTTGATTTTGGTTGCTTGTATAATCACTATGTTAGCGATATGACACGGACAATCTATGCAGGACATGTCAGCGACAAGGAAAGAGAGATTTACGAAACCGTTTTGAAAGCCAATCAAGCCTTGATTGATGCTGCTAAAGATGGACTTGGCTTCCGTGATTTTGATAAAATCCCACGTGATGTGATCGAGGCAGCCGGCTATGGTCAATACTTTACTCATGGAATCGGTCATGGAATTGGGCTAGATATCCACGAAGAACCATACTTCAGCCAAACGTCTAAAGAAGCGATTCAAGCAGGTATGGTCTTAACAGATGAGCCAGGTATTTATATCGAAGGTCTCTCTGGCGTGCGGATCGAAGATGACCTCTTGATTACAGAAACTGGCTGTGAAGTCTTGACTCTTGCTCCTAAAGAATTGATTGTCCTATAAAATAGACAGTATTTTCTTAACCCCTGTGTAACAAACAAAGATAAGAAATGAGGCCTATGAAAAAACGAATTTTAGTATTGGGAATTCTTCTAGTAGCCCTTCTATTTGCATTTGCTCCTTCTGCTCATGCTGGTGTCGGCAATACGCATAGTGGTGGTAGTAGCACTATTCATTCTGGCGGTGGTGGTGGTAGTAGCTGGTCTGGAGGGGGAAGTAGCTGGTCTGGTGGCAGTAGCTGGTCTGGTGGATCCAGTAGCTACAGTTCTAGTTCTGGATCAGACTCTGGTGGGGCGGTAGCAGTTGTCGCCATCATTGGATTGATTGGATTTGTCTATAATATTGCAAAAGAGGCTAATGAGAGTGATGATTCGTCCTATTCAAATAGTGGTCCAAAACGGACAACCGAAGAACGGGCGGGTCGACCAATTGAGAACAACTATGAAGCGATTCGCCGCATCCGTAAACTGGATCCAATGTTTGATGAAGACCGCTTCTTGTCGCAAGTTAAGCTGGTTTATCTTCAATTGCAGTCTGCCTGGACAGAAAAAGATTGGAATTCTGTGCGGAACTTAGAAAGTACGAGTCTTTATGAGCAGCACTTGACGCAGTTGCAAGAGCATATTCGTGCCAAAACAACCAATGTTCTAGAGCGCGTATGTGTGGAAGATTCGAAGATCAAAGACTTTATCGAAAATCCAGAAGGCAATGACCGCATTGAAGTCATTCTGTCTTCGACGATGAGAGATTACATTCGAAATGATGAAACGGGTCGTGTGATCGAAGGGGATCCAACCAAAGATCTCTTTACCGTTTACCGCATGGTCTTCCTCCGTGAACATGGAGCCCAGACAGAGATCATTAAGAATTCAGAAGTCGTTAGTGATCACTGTCCGAACTGTGGTGCGCCACTAACGATCGATTCAATCGACAAGTGTGAATATTGCCAAGCATCCTTGAAGCACAATCCAAAAGATTGGGTCTTGGATGTCTACGAAGTTGTGGATGAAATTGAATTCTACAGATAGGAGAATGTATGGGATTTATTAAAGCAGCCCTTTCAGCGGGCATTTCAAGTTTTCAAGATAGTAAATTTAAGGAAGCCATTACCTTGCCGGAAGCTGTTCCAGCAACAGCTTTGGCCATTAAGGGACAGCTCTTGACCAAAGATCCAGATGGGCGCTCTCGTCAGAGCAACCAAAATACGGGTCTATTGACAGATGGCTCTGTTGTCATTGTTCCCCAAGGCTATGTTGCTCTCTTGGTCAATAATGGAACGTTTCTAGGAGACCTTCTAGAAGCAGGGAGTCACGAATGGCAAGCCGGTGAAAATGCCTGGTTGTTTGAAAAGGGTGGTGTGAAAGGAACGTGGGATCAGTTCAAGAATCGTTTCTCATTTGGAGGCCAAGTGGTCACCCAACAAGAAATTATTTTTGTGCGGATGCAACCTTTTACAGGAAATAAATTTGGCACTCAAAATCCAGTTGAGTACTTTAGCGACCGTTACCAACAGCTTCTGAGCATTCGCTTTTATGGTCTCTATGATGTCAAAATAGCAGATCCGGTTCTTTTCTATGTCAGTGCAGTCAGTCGCCAAATTACGGCAGATAAACCTTTTACCTTGGAAGATGTAGCTCAGGGAACCTTGCGCCAAAACCTCGCTCCAAAAATTGCCGTCGCCCTTTCAAAATATACGGCTGAAAATAAGGCAGATATCTACAATATCAATGCAGACCAAGACGTCTTCAATGAAGTCGCAAAACGCGAAGTCAACAAAACGTGGTCAGAATTATATGGTATTGAATTAACCAATGTCCTGATCGAAGATCTGAGCTACGATGCTGATAGTATGGCCAAGGTTAATAAACTGGACAGTGAATTGGCAGCCATGAAGTACAATACCATCGAAATTGAAGAGCGTCGCGCCCGCAATGAGGCCTTGGTGGCAGCTGCCAAAAATGAAGGTAGCAATGGCATGAATATGATTATGGGGATGAATCTGGGTCAAGCTCTGGGAAATGATCTGCAACAACAAGCAGCACCAGCTCAAGACAAGCCCAAAACCTTCTACATTGAGGTGGATGGCAAATATGTCCATGTGACCAAAGATGCGGATGGTAATATTGTCCCTGTTGACGAATAGAAGGGAACTAGGCTCAGAGATGTAGAGTCTCCAATCGCTAGTCTCTGCACTCTTTCCTTCCTAAAAAGAAAAGATTGCTGTTTGAGAAAAATCAAATAGTGTGTTACAATAAAGAGTAATCTATTTTTAAAAAAAGAGGTAATAAAACATGATCGAAGCAAGTAAATTAAGAGCTGGTATGACGTTTGTCACAGCAGATGGAAAATTGATTCGCGTTTTGGAAGCAAGTCACCACAAACCAGGTAAAGGAAATACCATCATGCGGATGAAATTACGTGATGTCCGTACTGGTTCTACATTTGACACAAGCTACCGTCCAGAAGAAAAATTTGAACAAGCGATTCTTGAGACTGTCCCAGCCCAATACTTGTACCAAATGGACGACACAGCCTACTTCATGAACACAGAAACTTATGACCAATACGAAATCCCTGTCGTCAATGTTGAAAATGAATTGCTTTACATTCTTGAAAATTCAGAAGTGAAAATTCAATTCTACGGAAATGAAGTGATTGGGGTAACTGTACCAACTACTGTTGAATTGACAGTCACAGAAACTCAACCATCGATCAAAGGTGCTACAGTGACTGGTTCTGGAAAACCAGCAACAATGGAAACAGGACTTGTTGTAAACGTTCCAGACTTCATCGAAGCAGGACAAAAACTCGTTATCAACACTGCAGAAGGAACTTACGTTTCTCGTGCGTAAGAGATCTCTCAGGGTGTCAAATAGAAAGGAACTTCTATGGCAACTGAACAATTTGGTGACATCGTTATTGCACCACGTGTATTAGAAAAAATTATTGCGATTGCAACGGCAAAAGTAGAGGGAGTTTACTCTCTTGAAAATAAGAGCGTGTCAGATAGCCTTTCAAAACGCTCACTTGGTCGTGGCGTCTACCTTCATACAGAAGAAGACGGTCAGGTCTCAGTGGATATTTATCTCTACCTTGAATATGGAGTGGCGGTACCATCTGTAGCAGTAGCGATCCAAAAGGCTGTGAAATCTGCTGTGTATGATATGGCGGATGTCACCTTGGATGCGGTTAATATCCACGTTGTAGGGATTGCAACAGAAAAATCTCCAAAACCAGACTTGAAAGACTTGTTTAATGAGGACTTCCTCAATGACTGATGAAATTTTATTAGAATCACGTCGAGATTTACGCGAGCGTGCTTTCCAAGCCTTGATGGCCTTGGAGTACGATGGAGACATTGTCGAAGCTTGTCGCTTTGCTTATCTGCATGATAAGGACGTGGCAGAAGATGCAACAGTTGATCTTCCGGCCTTTCTCTTGAATATCGTGACCGGCGTTTATCAGTCAAAAGATCAATTAGACCAACAAATCGGTCAACATTTGAAGCCTGGTTGGACAGTAGAACGCTTGACCTTGGTAGAGAAAAATATTCTGCGCCTTGGAATTTTTGAAATGACAGAGTTTGACACTCCACAGATTGTTGCTGTGAATGAGGCAGTCGAATTGGCTAAGGCCTTTTCAGATGAGACTTCATCACGTTTTGTCAATGGTGTTCTCAGTCAATTTGTGACAGAAGCATAGTATAAAAGAGCCCGCGGGCTCTTTTTTGATTGAAGGAAATATCTATTTTGGACCTAATTTTAATCTAATCTTACGATATAAAGTATAAAAATATGCTATACTAAAGAAAAAAGAAAACAACCACTAGGGGTGCGTAAAGCTGAGATTAACGACTGTTAGACCCTTTGACTCGATCTAGGTAATGCTAGTTGATGGAAGTGGACAAAATAACAATGGTTTATAAGCCACTAATTGACTTCTTGATACAGACTTTATCTTGTTTTACCAAATACAAACTTCAGCTGGTTGGGAGGTTTTAGATGACTTATTTACCCGTTGCTCTAACAATTGCTGGAACTGACCCTAGCGGTGGAGCTGGAATAATGGCTGATTTAAAGTCATTCCAAGCTAGAGGTGTCTATGGAATGGCCGTTGTAACTAGTCTTGTCGCTCAAAATACCAGGGGGGTTCAATTAATAGAGCATGTTTCTCCTCAAATGCTGAAAGCTCAATTGGAAAGTGTTTTTTCAGATATTTCCCCTCAAGCTGTAAAAACTGGTATGCTTGCGACTACGAAAATCATGGAGATGATCCAACCCTACTTAAAGCAACTTGATTGTCCCTATGTGCTTGATCCTGTGATGGTAGCTACTAGTGGAGACGCTTTAATTGATACAAGTGCAAGAGACTATCTCAAAACAAATTTGCTGCCTCTTGCAACGATTATTACACCCAATCTTCCTGAAGCAGAAGAAATTGTCGGCTTTTCTATCAAAGACCAAGAAGATATGCAAAAGGCTGGGCGTTTGATCCTAAAAGAATTTGGGCCTCAATCAGTTGTTATCAAAGGAGGACACCTCGAAGGTGGTGCCAAAGATTTCCTCTTCACAAAGGATGAAGAATTTGTCTGGGAAAGTCCACGAATTCAAACTTGCCATACCCATGGTACTGGCTGTACCTTTGCTGCAGTTATCACTGCTGAGCTTGCAAAAGGGAAAAGCCTCTATCAAGCAGTTGATAAGGCCAAGGCTTTTATCACAAGAGCTATCCAAGATGCCCCTGAACTTGGGCATGGTTCTGGTCCTGTTAACCATACAACTTATAAAGATTAAAAAAACTCTCTCATTCCCCATATATTGGGAATGAGAGAGTTTTTATTTAGAGATGATTTGATCTAATTTTGTTAAAAATTCTTGGGTTCTTGCTTCAATATCTCTTGCCTGCATCAAATCACGAACTACTGCGATACCAGCAATACCTGTTCCAGAAAGTTGATGGATATTTTCACAAGTTAAACCGCCAATCGCTACGACTGGAATACCGACTGCTTGGCAGATGTCCTTTAAGGTAGAAATGAGGGTAATAGGGGCATTTTCCTTGGTTGTTGTGGGGAAAATTGCTCCTGTTCCTAAGTAATCCGCCCCAGATTCTTCTGCTTCGAGTGCTCTTTTCACTGTTTTTGCAGTTACACCTAGTATTTTCTCTGTGCCCAAGACTTGTCTGGCTACTGAAACTGGGAGTTCATCATCTCCTATATGAAGTCCTGCAGCATCGACAGCTAGGCACACATCCAAACGATCATCGATAATCAAAGGAACTTGGTAAGTATCGGTAATTTGTTTCACCATTTTTGCAAGTTCATAATACTGATTGGTCGTGAGCTGTTTTTCTCGTAGCTGGATCATGGTAACACCTGACTGACAAGCTTGCTCAACTTTTTTAAGGAAGGTTTCAAGCGGATCTTGGTAGCGATTCGTAACCAGATACAGTCTAAGCGTTTCTTTAAGCATAATAGCCTCCTTTGATTGCATCTAACCAGTTGGCATCCTTTTTTAAGAGAGACAATTGATTAAGAGTCTGTAAACGAAAGTCTTCTAGCCCCATTTCTCGGTCTATAATTTTCTCTGCAGCGATATTCAGATAAGACACTGCGAGACAAGATGCCTCAAAGGCTGTAGTCCCATGACTAAGGAAGACCGCAGCTAGAGCGCCTACAAGATCTCCTGTTCCTGTGATCCAGTCCAGTTCTAGACAACCATTTGTCAAAATGGCAACTTGATTAGATGAAACGATGAGATCTTTAGGACCGGTAACTAAGAATGTACTTGTTGGATAGCCTTGACACCAGTCTTTCAGGACACTCACTAGATCTGCTGTTTCTTGATCTTTCTGGCTGGCGTCCACTCCAACTCCATGGTGCTTCAAACCCACTAGGCTTCGAATTTCAGACATATTTCCCTTAATAATGGTTGGAGAATATTTCAAAATATCCATTGCTAAGGTTTTGCGGATAGGAGAGGCAGAGACGCCAACCACATCTAAAACCATAGGTAGCGAGGATTTAGCTGCAAAGGATGCTACCTTAAGAATTGCTTGCTCCTTGTCAGCTGACAAATGTCCTAAATTCAATAAGATAGCTGCACTTTGCTTGGTAAAATCAAGGACCTCTCTGGAGTCATCTGCCATTACTGGCTTAGATCCCAGAGCCAAAATTGCATTAGCGACCATCTCACAGGAAATTTCGTTAGTGATACAATGGATTAAATGACTTTCAGATAGAGGGAAGGGATTTTGGAAGGTATGCATCATTCAATCCTTTCTTCAAAGAAATAGCTTTGTACCTTTTTAAAGAATTTCTGGGTAATTAAAAATCGAAATGATACAAAAGCTATGGCTGTCCCGATCAAGGTAGCTCCGATAAATCGTGGTGTGTAAATAAACCAACTGAGTTTTGCAGCTGAGCCTGTGAAAAATACCATAACAGGATAAGAGACAATAGAGCCGATGATTCCTGTACCGATGATTTCTCCTAAGGCAGAAAAGTAGAATTTTCTACCATATTTGTAAAAGAGTCCGGCTAGTAGAGCTCCAAAGGTAGCTCCTGTTAGGGCCAAAGGAGGAATTCCTTGTGTTGTCATACGGATAAAAGCAGTCGCAGTTGCCATGACTAAAGCATAGACTGGTCCCATTATGGTTCCTGCTAAAATATTCACAACACTAGACATAGGTGCCATTCCTTCGACACGGAAGATAGGTGTCAGAACCACATCGAGGGCAATCATCATGGATAAGACGGTTAATTTATGAATTTGTAATTGGTTGGTTTTCATTTTTCATTAATCTCCTTTTTCTAAAGCCTGTAAAGTGCTCTTCCATGTTTGATGCTGGTAGGCCATTTCCCAAAACTGTGCTTCCATATAAACGCTAATTCGGAAGGCTTCGAGCATTTTTTTCTTGTCTAGCTCGTCACTTTCACTGTAGAGTTGATTGACTAGTTCCGTCTCTTCTTTTATTTGCTGTTCGAGTTCATCTGTAATGTAAGTTTCAATCCACTTCTGATAAAGGACTTCTGGTGAAGGACGAAGATTAAGTGCCTTACCTAGGTCATGGTACAACCATGGACACGGGAGCAAGCTCGCAAAAGCAATGGCTACGTTCTCTTCTTCAAATTGACGATAAATATGCGAAATATAATGGTAGCAGGTTGGAGCAATCGGCTGCTCTGCCATTTCCTTGTCATCAATCCCCAGCTCCTTGAAAAACTGTTGACGGATAAATAACTCACCTTCGACTAAGCTCTGAGCATTTTGTTTCAAAAGTCTCTTCATTTCTTGTTTTGAAGTTTTTTCAGCTAAGTGATCATAGGCTTTTGAAAAGGCATTTAAGTAGTAGGCATCCTGAATCAAGTAATAGCGAAAAATGGAAGGATCTAAATTTCCCTTTTGTAACTGTAAAATAAAAGGGTGCTGAAAGGAAGCCTGCCAGGCCTCCCTGGATAATTCCATAGCAATATCTGTAAATTCCATAATAACTCCTTTATAAAAACAGACTGATTTGAAGGGTTAAATAGATAAGTAGGTAGATGATTTTTGTCTGTCTGGGAATATAAAAGTTCCGATAGGACTTTTCTATCATGGCATCTTCATCATAGCCATGTGCTGATAAGGCTCTTAAGTATAGATGTCGCCATCTAAAGACGCTAATCAAGACCTTGCTATAAATCAAAGGGGACCAAAAATGCAATTTTTGCCCTCGTAACAAACAGGCCTCCTTTATGGATTTAATTTCTTTCTGAATCAGCGGAAAAGCATTGAAAACCACTAACAAGGCATAGGCCCAAGACCGTGACAATCCCATTTGTGCCAAATACAAGAGTAACTCTTTTAGTGAGATGCTTGAGATAAATACAATCCCTATACAAACTGTCACAAAACCCCTGGTTCCAAGTAAAACTGCTTGGGAAACATCTCCATGTAAATGAACTGCCCAGTAATTGGCAAAGCCTGGTAGGATAGCCAAGAAAACCATCCAAATCATCATATGAAACTTGCGATAAAAGCACATATAGACGATGCAAAAGAAGGCAACCGATAGATTGAGAGGAACCGATGGAACAAAGGAGGTTTCCAAGGATAAAAGTAGTAAAAAGAGGATTGTTACCGGAGTTTGAGTGGGGACTTTAACCATTCTATCTCACCTCCGTTTTATTTCCTATACCACGAGATCTTAGTGGCCTTGTGATAGAAACTTCTTTAAGATATTTTAACCCTGTAGATGTCATTTCAATCCAGTAATCAACTAGTGACACAAGCGGATCTAAACGATGGGAAATAATTAAAAAGCTACGTCCTTTTTGACACTCCTCCCTTATCCACCTACAAACATAATCGCAAGCCCTATCATCTAAACCTGCAAACGGTTCATCTAATAAGACAACAGTGGCTTGACTTGTCATGATCGTTAATAATTGAACCATCTTTTGTTGTCCTCCACTTAACTGATAGGGACTCTTATCTAAGGAATTCTCCAAATCAAACAATTGCAGGACTTCCTTGACTCTTTTATCGTTCTCATTATCTAGGTCATCTAACTGAAGTTCTTTCTTGAGACTGGCTCTGATAAACTGCTTATCCGCCTCTTGTACCACATATGTTATCTCATCATATAGACTTTTTTTCTTTTTTAATAGCCTATTCTTCCAATGAATCTTCCCTTTATACTTCTGAAATTGGAGAATGGAACGAAAGAGGGTTGATTTCCCAACACCATTATCCCCTAGGATACAGGAAACCCCTTCATAAAATGTAAAATCAGGAATGGAAAAGAGAGGAGAATCATTTAGGATACAGGTCATTTGTTTCAGATGGAAAAGATCCTGACAATTGCCGACTTCCTTTGAAAAAACTTCTCTAGTTTCAGAGGAAGGGATTTTGAATATTTTTTTGACTTCGTCATTTCTTAGTTCAACCATATGGTCGATATAGGCTTCGTAGTCAGACAAATCATGATCACAGAGGATAATCGTCTTACCTGCTTCAACCAGTTCCTTCAAAATCCCTAGTATCTCAAGCCGACTTTTACGATCAATTGATGCAAAGGGTTCGTCTAAAAGATAGACACTAGGATTCATGGCAAAGAGTACTGCTAGGGCCGCTTTTTGTTTTTCTCCACCTGACAATTGGTGAATCGGACGGTGGAGAATTTTTTGGCTTCTACATTTCTCCACAACTTCCGCTATTTTAGATTCAATTTCCTGAATTGGATAAGCAATATTTTCTAAGGAAAAGACCAATTCCTCAAACAAGGTCTCCATGGTAAATTGATGGTTGGGGTTTTGAAATAGGATACCGACCAATTGGACACGTTCAGCTACAGAAAGTTGTCTCATGTCAATTCCATCGATAAGGATCTGACCACTATATGGCACTGGACTGAGTTGGGCAATAATTTGAAAAAGGGTTGATTTACCCGAACCGCTTTTTCCAACCAATAAAGTAAAGGCTTGGGATTGAAATGTAAAGTCAATCGGCTTTGTGAAAGAGGGATAGACAACCCCCTTTAATTCCACCCCCATCTATACTTCACTCCCAGCAGAAAACTGATGGTAAAGTTTGACCGTAGTACGAACTAGAATCGCACAGAAGAAAAATACTGATGCAAAACGTACCAAAAGCAAGGATAGTACGAAAGGAAGAGAAAAGGCATAGTAACCTAATTTAATGTATTCATAGACAAAGCTAAAGAGTGTAATTCCAATACTATTAGCTGTCAGTGAAAGCCAACTTTCATAACGATTCTTGGTGATAAGAAAGCCGAATTCACTTCCTAACCCTTGAACCAAACCGGATAATAGAGCTCCTAAACCGAATTGACTACCGTAAAGGACTTCAGCAAGGGCAGCTAAAACTTCTCCAATAGTTGCACTACCGATTCTTGGGATGAAAATAGCCGTAATAGGTGCAGCCATACACCAAAGACCAAATAATATTTCGTTGGCAAAAGCCTGTAAACCTAGAGGTGTTAAGCCAATAGTCAAAATATTATATAGATATCCTGAACCTACAAAAACGCCACCAAAAAAGATAGACAAGAAAGCAAGTAAGATAACATCTTTTAAACGCCATTTTTTAAACATAAAAACTCCTTTTTAAGACAGTCGGGCATTTAAGAAAGACGTACCACAATACTCTACATCTAGTCTATCTGGTAAAAATTAAAAAACTCCAATTACAATCAAGAATTAGAGTTTTGCTTATAAGATTAGACAGTTCTTTTCGACACACGAAAAAAACCTTTTCACATTTCCCTTCGCCAGTATTAACTGTAGCAGGTTCAATGGGTATCATCTCAGCCTAAAGCACCCCAAATGTCTTTATAATATTATTTACTCATCAGTATAACAGAAAATGAAATCTCTAGCAAGATATTTGTTAAAAAATGTATTTACAAAGTTTATGATACCATTTTCCGTGTACATCCTGTTTGTACTCTCTAAAACAAATAGGGAGTGGGACAAGGAACGATTTTTAGTAAACATTCGTTCTGTCCCACTCCCTCTTTTCTTATTAATACAATTTCAGATCACGAGGATCTACTGGGAAAGTTGGATTATATGGATTGTGACGAAGTTTGAAGTGTTTCACATCTTCAATCGTCTGAGTTCCAGATAGTTGCATCACGGTCTTCAATTCTGCATTCAAGTGTTCAAAGACTTGGCGTACACCTACACCACCGCCCAGAGCTAAGCCATAAATAACGGGGCGACCAATAGCTACCAAGTCAGCTCCTGAAGCCAAAGCCTTAAAGACATGTTGCCCACGCCGAATACCAGAGTCAAAGACAATCGGTACACGTTTGTCAACTGCTTCAGCAACTTCTTGAAGTGAGTCAAAGGCAGCTGGGCCACCATCGATTTGACGTCCACCGTGGTTGGTTACCCAGATACCAGATGCACCTGCAGCAAGAGAACGTTCAACATCTTCACGGCATTGAGGACCTTTAACGTAAACGGGTAGGCCTGAGTATTCAGCGATGAATTCTACATCTCGTGGAGAGAGGCGTTGTTTAGCTGATTTGTAGACAAAGTCCATTGACTTACCAGCACCTTCAGGTAGGTATTCTTCTACGATTGGCATTCCAACTGGGAAGACAAAACCATTACGTTTATCAACCTCACGATTCCCCCCAACAGTTGCATCTGCCGTTAAGACGATCGCTTTATAACCTTCTGCCTTCACGCGATCCATAATGTGGCGGTTAATCCCATCATCTTTACTAAAGTAGAACTGGAACCAATGAGGAGTCCCTTGAAGGGCTTGCGTAATTTCTGGAAGATCAACTGTAGAGTAGGAGCTTGTAGTATAGAGGGAACCAAACTCATGTACCCCGCGCGCAGTAGCCACTTCCCCTTGTTCATTGGCTAATTTATGAGCTGCAACTGGAGCCATAATGATGGGTGAAGATAGCTTTTCACCAGCAAATTCAATCTCAGTACTTGGATTTTCCACATCACAAAGCGTATGAGGGACAATCAGCTTATGGTTAAAAGCTCGGATGTTTTCACGCAATGTAAAGGTATCTTCTGCTCCGCTAGCGATATAGCCAAAAGCAGCTTTTGGAATGACTTGTTGAGCCATAGGCTCCAAATCATAAGTGTTAATAAAATCTACAGGTCCTTCTGCATTGCTTGTTTTATATGACATAAAATGTCCTCCTTCATAAGTAAGCGGTTACTCTTTTCTTACCCACCTATCTTAACTTATTTGCAAACGATTTTCAAAAAATTTGTCTGTCATTTTCAATTTAAAGAGAGATGATGAAATAAAAGAATGACTTATGTTCCAAAAGAAAGTGCAGGTTAACACTGATCCATTACACAAAATAGAGAGTGGGACAGAAATCGGTCATTCGTTAGAATTCGATTTCGTCGTCCCACCTCCGCACAGTTGTGTAGGGCTGTAAAAGATGATGAAATCAGCGTAGTAGAGCCCACTCAACCACTGCGTCTTGCTCGACACTCCAAAAACAAGAAGAGGCTAGGACTTTTGTCCCAGCCTCATTTTCCTAAAAATTCTATCAATCTTAATTTGAAAATTTACGATGAAAAATGAAAGACTGGGCAAACGCGTGTCCAGCCTTTGAAAATTGAGAGAAGGAACTATATAGCAAGGAATTAGACGCTGTTGCCGGAATGAAGACTAACCGGCAAGAAATAGCCTGTCGTTGCAACGGTTTGACCGTCGATTTTTTGAAGCAAGAGGTCTACTGTCAAGACTGCGATCTCTTTGATCGGTTGTTGGATGGTTGTGAGCTCTGGAATAAAGGTTTGGACGAACTGGGTGCCATCATAACCAATCACTTTAAGCTGTTGAGGAACTGGAATTTCCAGCTCTTTAGCGACTTTCATAATTAAGATAGCTGTCAAATCATCCGAAGCAAAAATGGCATCTGGTTTTTGGTGGATTAAGATCTGTTTGATTTCCATTTCCTTGCGAATGGGTGAAAAATCACTGGAGACATTAATGATAGAAGCGTTTGGCAAGACTGAAGCAAAACCTGCATGGCGAAGACCTGTTGGGGAGTTGGAATTGTCATTTCCTGTGATCATGATGATGTTTTGAGCCCCAGTCTTGACGAGGGTTTCAGCTGCGAGGATCCCTCCAGCGTAGTTGTCTGAAGAGACAACCGGAATTTCTGGGGAGAGGTTGCGGTCAAAAGCAATGATAGGAGCAGTTACCCGGTTGTAATCTTCAATGCCCAAATTATGACTTCCTGAAATGATGCCATCTACCTGGTTAGCCTCCAACATCTCAATATATTCGCGCTCTTTCTCGGAGTCGTGTTCACTATTGCAGATAATGGTTTTATAGCCGTGTTTGAAGAGTTGGTGCTCTAGTTTGTCGATTAACTCAGCATAGAAAACATTGCTGATGTTGGGAAAGATCAAGCCGACTAACTTGGCTGATTTTCCTTGGAGGCTACGAGCAACATTGTTAGGTTTATATCCCAATTCTCGCATGGCTTCTTGGACTTTTTGGATCGTTTTTTCAGATAGGTATCCTTTTTTATTGATGACCCGTGAGACAGTAGTAGGGCTGACACCGGCGAGTTTGGCGACATCAGTTAGCTTTGCGACCATAATCAAGTTCGTAGTAAGTTCCAGTAGGGGTTCCAGACTTGATCAAGATTCCATTTTGATCTGCATGTGGGTAGACCCGACCAGAAAATACTTTTTCTCCTTTATTGATAAAGATTTCAAATATCGAATTGTCAATGAAAATATTAGCGGTTGTCGCTTGGTTAGCGATTGTGCAGCTACGGCTCGTACCGAAGTCTTGGGCATATTGCTCACCAGCCTGGCTACGATCGACTGTGACCAATCCTTTAGCCAGATCAAATGTGAGAGCTAAGCCCTTCCCTTCTGCATCGGCAAAGAGGACGATTTCGTTCTGGCTATCCTTTTCAAACTGCAATTCCAATTCATAGCAGTTCTTGGTTTGAGCCTTGTTGGCAAATGCCTCACTCTCAGCGCGCAAGTCCTTGATCGCTTCAACTGGGTATTGGTAGAGTTTGCCATCTTTGATGGTTAATTCTTTGACCAGTGAGAGAGCTCCTTGGTAGTCATAGGAATCTGTTGGATAAGAAACGTCTGGAAGACCTAGCCAGCTAACAGCATAGGCACGTCCATTGGGTGCATTAAATCCTTGAGTGGCATAGGCTTCAAAACCATAGTCAAGATTATGCAATTCAGATACATCAACCATTTTGGCCTTTTCTGGGTCAAAGCTTGCCCCGATCTTGTACATATTTGGATAGATATTGTCATAATCGAGAGCTGATTTATCTAAGCCTTGAGGACAGTAGAGAAGAACGGGTTGGTCTCCAACAAAGACTAGGTTGGGACATTCCATCATATAAGCTGTCCGATCGTTTGCAAAATCCAAGTCACCGACTGCAACCCAGTTGGTATAGTCGTTATCTACAGCCTTATAGAGACGGATGAATCCTTTCTTCTCAAGGTCTTGACCACCAACGATAGCGTAGAATTGACCCTTGAAATTAAAAATCTGTGGGTCACGGAAGTGATCCGTAGAGTCAGCCGGTTGATCAATCAAGATTTTGTCAATTTTTTCGATCTTTCCGTCCTTGTCCATCAAAGCACCGACTTGGTAAGGATGACGAACCCATTCTGCATCACGAACATTTCCAGTGTAGAATAGGAATAGTTTGTCACCAAACTGCATGGCTGATCCGGAATAAGCTCCATGGCTATCCAGATCTGTGTCTGGAAGAAGCGTTACACCAGTTTCTTTGAAATGAACCAAGTCTTCACTTTCTGTTTGTACCCATGATTTTAACCCATGGGCTGCACCAAATGGGAAATTTTGGTAAAACAAGATCCATTTTCCATCAAAGTAGGAAAAACCGTTAGGATCATTTAAGAGACCAGCTTTTGGCTCAACATGATAGTGTGTATGCCAAGGAGATTTGGCCATATGATCTTGGATGGCTTGCTTTTCCTCTTTTGTCCAGTCTTCGTAACGTCTGTAACGACGTTCAGTTGTCCATTCCATTTTATTCCTCCGAATTTTTTCTTACTTCCATAGTACCGATTTCCTATTAAAAATGCAAGCGATAAATGAAAAAAATGGCAAAAAATGTCAAACGATTGACAGCTATTTTGCAGCCTGAAGAAAAGAGGAGAAGTTGAAAATTTATGAAAATATGAAAGAAAATGAAAATAAAAGTCTGATTTAAAGTGCTAAAAAGCGTAGTACAGGCCTGTTTTAAAATGAAAATAGTTTCATACTGTCAAAAGGTGTCAAAAAGTCCAAAAAAGTTTCAAAAAAATCCTGCAAAACGCTTGACATATTTTCAATACGTGGTACAATTAAAAACGTAGAAACGATTTAACCGTTTACATTACAAAAAATAAGGAGATTTTTGCAAAATGTCAAATACAGAAATTGCAAAGCAGGTCATCGATGCAATCGGTGGGGTTGAGAACGTTAGCAGTGTTGCTCACTGTGCGACTCGTCTTCGCGTGATGGTAAAAGATGAATCAAAAATCAACAAAGATGTTGTTGAGAACATTGAAAAAGTACAAGGTGCTTTCTTTAACTCAGGTCAATACCAAATCATCTTTGGTACTGGTACTGTAAACAAGATCTATGATGAAGTAGTAGCTCTTGGCTTACCAACATCATCAAAAGATGAAATGAAAGCAGAAGCCGCTAAACAAGGAAACTGGTTCCAACGCGCGATCCGTACCTTTGGAGACGTTTTTGTTCCAATTCTACCAGCAATTGTTGCGACTGGATTGTTTATGGGGATTCGTGGTGCCATTGCTCAAGACCAGGTTTTGGCTTTGTTTGGCACAACAGCAGATGCATTTAAATCTACTGATTTTTATACCTATTCAACAATTTTAACTGATACCGCGTTTGCCTTCTTCCCAGCCTTGATTTCATGGTCTGCATTCCGAGTATTCGGAGGAAATCCTGTTCTTGGGATTGTAATTGGTTTGATGATGGTTAGTCCGACACTTCCAAATGCGTGGGTTGTAGCGGAAGATCCTTCTAAAGCAGCAACATACTTTGGTATCTTCCATCATGTGGTTGGATTCCAGAACTCAGTTCTTCCCGCTTTCTTCGTTGGTCTAATTGGTGCGAAACTTGAAAAGTGGCTCCATAAGAAAATTCCAGATGTCTTAGATTTGTTATTGGTTCCATTATTCACATTGACAATCATGTCATTCCTCGCTTTGTTTATTATTGGTCCATTCTTCCACAGTATCGAAGAATATGTACTAAATGTAACTAAGTTTATTTTGAATTTACCATTTGGTCTTGCAGGTCTTCTTATTGGTGGCGTTCATCAGTTGATTGTCGTTACCGGCGTCCATCATATCTTTAATCTTCTTGAATCACAATTAATTACTGCAGATAAAAAAGATCCATTTAATGCAATTATTACAGCGGCTATGACTGCACAAGCTGGAGCTACTTTAGCAGTGGCAGTGAAATCTAAATCTCAAAAAGTGAAAGCTCTAGCATTTCCTGCAACTATCTCTGCCTTGTTAGGTATTACTGAGCCTGCAATCTTTGGTGTAAACTTGCGTTATGTGAAACCATTCGTTATTGCTTTGGGAGCAGGTGCAGTAGGTGGTTGGATTGCATCTATGTTAAATCTTGCTGGTACAGGATTTGGTATTACAATTATTCCAGGAACGCTTCTCTATCTAAACGGTCAATTATTGAAATATGTATTTATGGTTGTATTTACAACTGCCCTAAGTTTCGGTTTGACTTATATGTTTGGTTATGAAGATGAAGCTTCATCAGTTCCTGCAGAGGACAAAGAAGCAGAAGCTATTATTGAAGAAGAAACAACTGGAGCTCTTCCAGCATCTCTTCAAGACGAAACCATTATCTCTCCGATCGTTGGTCAAGCTGTTGCTTTGTCTGATGTGAATGATCCTGTCTTCTCAAGTGGAGCGATGGGACAAGGAATTGCCATCAAACCAACTGAAGGCGTTGTCTATGCACCAGCTGATGCTGAAGTAACCATTGCTTTTGCAACTGGTCACGCTTACGGTTTGAAGACCGCTAATGGTGCTGAAATCTTGATCCACGTTGGGATTGATACCGTATCAATGAACGGTGAAGGATTTGATCAAAAAGTAGCTCAAGGTGATAAAGTGAAAGCTGGTGATGTCCTTGGTACATTTGATGCAGCGAAAATTGCCGCAGCTGGTCTTGAAGACACAACTATGGTGATCGTCACTAACACAGCTGACTATGCTTCTGTCACACCTGTTGCAACTGGATCTGTTGCGAAGGGTGATGCGATCATCGAAGTCAAAGCTTAATCGAAACAATAAGTTTTCAAGGACTGGTCTATCATCTCCAGTCCTTGAATTTTATTTCTCAAAAAAAGTGTGTTTTTTCTTTAGAGAAGAGAAAAAGATTGACTACAAAATATGCTATAATAAATACAGGATATTTTTCATAATAAAAAAGGAGCCAACATGACAAAATTATATGGAAGTTTGGAAGCTGGCGGTACAAAATTTGTTTGTGCGGTTGGTGATGAAAACTATAATGTTGTGGAAAAAGTACAATTTCCAACAACCAAGCCAATTGAGACGATTGATAAGTGTATTGAATTTTTCTCAAAATTTGAGGATCTAGTTGGGCTTGCGATTGGTTCATTTGGACCAATTGATATCGATCCAAATTCAAACACTTATGGTTTCATCACAACGACTCCAAAACCAAATTGGGCCAATGTAGATATCGTTGGGGCCTTCCGTCGTGCCTTGAATGTACCTATCTATTTCACAACAGATGTGAATAGTTCTGCCTATGGAGAAGTGGTCGCACGCAACAATGCGGGTGGTCATATCGAAAACTTGGTTTACTATACAATCGGAACAGGAATCGGAGCTGGTGTCATCCAACGTGGTGAGTTTATCGGGGGAGCTGGGCACCCAGAAATGGGACACTACTATGTGGCCCAACACCCAATGGATGTGGAAAAAGAATTCAAGGGTGTTTGTCCTTTCCACAATGGCTGTTTGGAAGGTTTTGCGGCTGGTCCTAGTCTCGAAGCTCGTACGGGTATTCGTGGGGAAAACATTGAACTCAACAGCAATGTATGGGATATTCAAGCCTACTACATCGCACAAGCAGCAGTGAATGCGACAGTTACCTTCCGCCCAGACGTCATTGTCTTTGGAGGAGGAGTCATGGCTCAACAACATATGTTAGATCGTGTTCGCACGAAATTTACTGCCCTCTTGAACGGTTACCTCCCTGTACCTGATGTGAGAGATTATATTGTGACACCTGCAGTTGCCGGCAATGGTTCAGCGACCTTGGGGAACTTTGTCCTTGCAAAAGAAGTGAGCGAAAAGCTTAAAAAATAAGCAGCAATTGTCTCTTAGAGGTTAGAAACAAGAGCGATGAGGCTGGGACAAAAGTCCTAGCCTCTCAGTTATCTTTGAATTGTCGAGCAAGACGCAGTGGTTGAGTGGGCTCTACTACGCCGATTTCATCAGCTTTTACAGCCCTACACAACTGTGCGGAGGTGGGGCGACGAAATCGAATTCTAACGAATTACCGATTTCTGTCCCACTCTCTTCTTTCGTCTATCTATCAAGAAGTGAGGAAGGAATGAAAAAGAATATTGTAAAAGATGTCTTATTCTTGGGTCAAAAGTCAGAAGAAGCGACACCTGAGGATCGCACCTTGGCTTTGGATTTGCAGGACACCTTAAATGCTCATCTCCTTGAGTGTGTCGGTTTAGCAGCCAATATGATCGGGGTGAAAAAGCGAGCGATTATCATCCGAATGGGAAGTGAAAATTTGGTCCTGTTTAATCCGGTTCTCCTTGAAAAGAAAAAGCCTTACCAAACAGAGGAAGGATGCTTGTCCTTGGTGGGGAGTCGGCCGACCACTCGTTATGAGGAGATTTCAGTGGCCTATCGAGATATGAATTGGAAAGCAAAAACAATTCATTTGTCAGGCTTTCCGGCCCAGATCTGTCAGCATGAAATGGATCATCTAGAAGGCATTATTATCTAAAGATGAAGGATGGAGTCGATTCGGCTCCTTTTTTTAGTTCTTATGGAAACTTTTTTCTTGACAGGGATCTTTTTTGTGTTAAAATAGTTCTCATAGTAACTTTAAAGTTCTTAAGAGAACTATTTGGAGGAAATGATGGACAAACCTTTACTAGAATTTAAAAAAATCGGTCATCTCATTCACCTCATGGTAGAAAGAGAGGCCAAGAAGAGAGGGCTTGAATTTAGCGCAGGACCCCAAGGTCAGGTATTGGGCTTTTTATCTCATCGTGAAAAGGAGGGGAAAGTGACCTTGATTCGGGATGTTGAGCAGGAACTTCATATCTCAAAATCCGTGACGAGTAACCTGATCAAGCGCATGGAGAAAAATGGCTTTATTTATCTAGAGCCTAGTCCAACCGATAAACGGGCCAAGTATGTCTACCTAACAGACAGTGTAAAAGATAAATTGAATGACATGAAACAATTCTTTGAAGAAGTGGACCAGGATATGATGGCTGGTGTATCAGAAGAAGAATTGGCCATCTTTTTCAGGGTCATGCATCAATTTTATGAGAATATGAAAAAAAGGAGCGAGGAATGATCAATATATTTCGGCGGTTAACTGCCAAAGAATGGGGCATGATTGCCCTTAGTACGGTCTTTATCTGTCTGGCTGTTTGGATGGATTTAAAGACTCCTGAATACTTATCCGATATCACGACCCTCTTAGCCAAGGATGGGACCAAGGTTTCTGATATTATGGATCCGGGAAGCAAGATGTTGCTCTTCTCTTTTGGAAGCTTTTTGATGGCAGTTTTTGTGGGCTTTTTGGCTTCAAGAGTCGCTGCCAGCTTTACGACGCGACTTCGAGGAGAGATTTTCCATCAAGTGATGGATTACTCTGATGCCGAGATCAAGAAATTCTCCGTTCCCTCTCTCTTGACTCGTACAACCAATGATTTGACCCAGTTACAAATTATGATTGTCATGGGGATGCAAGTTGTGACGCGTGGTCCCATTATGGCGATTTGGGCTCTGACCAAGATTTGGGGGAAGAGCAGTGCCTGGACAACGTCTGTTGGGATTGCGGTCTTGATGGTCTTGATTCTTCTCTCTGTTCTGGTTCTTATTGCCTTTCCGCGCCAGCAAAAGGTTCAAGGTTTGACCGATGCTTTGAATGCGACGACACGGGAGAGTTTGACTGGGGTGCGAGTGGTTCGCGCCTACAATGCAGAAGCTTATCAAAATGAGAAATTCCAGGCTGAAAACAAGGGCTTAACCCGTCTAAATCTCTTTGTTTATCGTTTGATGTCTTTGATGAACCCTGTCATGACAGTGGTATCAAGTGGGTTGACCCTTGCTATCTACTGGATTGGGGCGCACTTGATCAATGATATCGCCATGCCAAAAGATCCTACAAAGATCTTCACCAGTCCTGCATTAGCGGATCGGACCAAGGTCTTCTCCGATATGATCACCTTCTCCTCTTACGCCATGCAGGTTGTCGTTGGCTTTATGATGATGGTGGCCATCTTGATTATTCTTCCTCGTGCCTTGGTATCTGCC
Organism: Streptococcus sp. HMSC057G03; assembly: GCF_001808745.1. NCBI lineage: Bacteria > Bacillati > Bacillota > Bacilli > Lactobacillales > Streptococcaceae > Streptococcus > Streptococcus sp. HMSC057G03. The sequence goes on along the minus strand of NZ_KV794428.1, from coordinate 44,421 downwards.
AAACGAATCAACCAGGTCTTAGCTTTAGAGCCGTCTGTAGCCTTCCCAAGTGAGTCAAAAGAAACAACAGGCCAAGAGGGTACCGTTGAATTTCAAGATGTTTCCTTCCGATATGGACGGACTTCCCGTGCTGTGATTGAACATGTGACCTTCTCAGCTCAGAAAGGACAAACCGTTGCCTTCATCGGATCAACCGGTTCTGGGAAATCCACTTTGGTCAACTTGATTCCGCGCTTTTACGATGCAACAGAAGGAAAGATCTTAGTGGATGGCATCAATGTCAAGAATTATAGCCACCAAGAACTGAATAATAAAGTCGGCTATATTCCCCAAAAAGCAGTGCTCTTTAGCGGCACTATTCGCTCCAATATGGAATTTGGAGAAAGTAGTCAAGGAAAATTAGAGGATGAAGCCATCTGGAAAGCTCTTGAATTGGCCCAAGCCAAAGAGTTTGTGGCCGCAAAAGAAAAAGGCTTGGATACAGAAGTAGCGCAAGGAGGAAGCAACTTCTCTGGCGGTCAACGGCAACGCTTGGCCATTGCACGGGCCCTGGCTCGCAAACCTGAGATCCTCATCTTTGATGATTCCTTCTCAGCTCTAGATTATAAAACAGATCGGATCCTGCGACAAGCCTTGAAAGAAGAGCTTGCAGATACGACCAAATTGATCGTTGCCCAACGGATTTCGACTATTATGGATGCAGATTTGATTTTGGTCTTGGATCAAGGGAAGGTCGTCGGTCAAGGTACCCACAAGGAATTGCTTGCGACCAATGAAGTCTATCAAGAAATTGCCTATTCACAATTATCTAAGGAGGAGTTGGAACATGCATAAGACAAAACAAAAAACATCCCTTTGGAGCCAACTTTCTCCCTATTTGAAGGGCTTCCACCTATTTTTCCTAATTGCTATCCTCTTTTCGATCGTATCGAGTGTAATCACGGTTATTGGACCGGATAAGTTAAAAGAAATTACAGATACCATTACAAAAGGGATGGGAGGCGCCATTGATATTGATAAGATCACTTCGATTGCCCTGACCTTAGCCATCCTTTATGGAGTTGGAGCACTGGTGTCCTACAGCAGTAGTTTCATTATCTCAACCATGATTCAGCGCTTTGCAGAACGCTTGCGCAATGCCATTGCTGAGAAGATCAATCGCGTGCCCCTCCAATATTTTGATAGCCATGAACAAGGAGATACCTTGTCTCGTGTGACCAATGACGTGGATTTGATGACCCAATCCTTTAACCAAAGCTTGGTTCAAATGGTCTCTTCTATTGTCTTATTGATTGGCTCCATCCTTATGATGTTTAAGACGGACTGGCACTTGGCGGTGACAGCGATTGTGTCCGTCTTTGCAGGTTTTGCTCTTTCCAGCATCATTATGGTCAAGAGCCAGCCTCTCTTTAAGCAACAACAGGACAACCTTGCCAAAGTTTCAGGTTATGTTGAAGAAATCTATAGTGGCCACAATATCGTCATTTCCTACAATGGCCGTCACCAAGCCAAAAATCATTTTGATGCCATCAACCAAGATTTGTACCATAGCATGTGGAAATCCCAATTCTTCTCTGGGATCATGATGCCCTTGATGCAGTTTGTAGGGAATTTCGGCTATGTCATGGTCTGTATCGTTGGGGCTGTCCTCACCATTAATGGAGACATTACCATCGGGACCATTGTTGCCTTTATGACCTATGTCCGCATCTTTACCCAACCAATTAGTCAAATGGCTCAAGGCATTACCCAATTGCAATCAGCTAGTGCTGCTATGGGGCGTGTCTTTGAATTCTTAGACGAAGAAGAAATGGAAGATGAATCCCAAAAAACACGCCAATTGGAAGTGCCAAAAGGTCATGTTACCTTTGAACATGTTCGCTTTGGTTATTCACCAGATAAGACTATTATCCATGACTTTACAGCTGAAGCTAAGCCAGGACAGAAGGTGGCCATTGTTGGTCCGACAGGTGCAGGTAAGACGACCATGGTCAATCTCTTGATGCGTTTTTACGACATTCAAGCTGGTAAAATTACCATCGATGGTGTGGATACTAAGGCCATGAGCCGAGAAGAAGTTCATGATGCCTTTTCGATGGTCTTGCAAGATACCTGGCTATTTGAGGGGACCATTCGAGAAAACCTGGTCTTCAATCAAACGGATATTTCAGACGAAGCGGTGGAAGCAGCAACCCGAGCGGTTGGGGTCCATCACTTTATTCGGACCTTGCCGAATGGCTATGATACTGTATTAGATGATTCAGTGACCTTGTCCGTGGGTCAAAAGCAACTCTTGACCATTGCGCGTGCCCTCTTGAAGGATGCTCCGCTTCTTATCTTGGATGAAGCAACCTCATCTGTCGATACCCGTACAGAAGAGTTGATTCAAAAAGCTATGGACAAACTCATGGAAGGCCGGACCTCCTTTGTCATTGCCCATCGCTTGTCCACTATTCGTAATGCGGATCTGATTCTCGTGATGAAAGATGGAAATATTATCGAGCAGGGTAATCACCAAGAACTCATGACCCAAAATGGCTTCTATGCTGATCTCTACAATAGCCAATTCACAGAAGAAGTAGCGTAACAACAAGATACAAAGCCCGTAAAATGCAAAGTGAAA
>NZ_KV794428.1:24361-41698 GCF_001808745.1 Streptococcus sp. HMSC057G03 | reverse complement strand
TGAGAGGCTAGGACTTTTGTCCCAGCCTCATTTCTTTATCGATAATAGTAATGGAAAAGAGGTTTCTTGGAGACAGAAAAATGATAAATCATCAGATTTTAGTGCTAAATCATGTGAAAAAGAAGAAAGAAAGGATAAAAAATAAGCCTGGCTTGACAGTATTTCTTAGGATCGCGTATACTAGTAGTATAAAATAAGATGAAAGACAGGAGTGCCGACATGAAGCCCAATCTTCAAGATTATCCGAAATTTTATCGTTGGCTAACCCTGCCTTTTACGAGAAAACCACATCGTGTGCAGGTCCTTCAAAGGACGAATCGAATCTTGACGTTCGCCATGCCAGGCATCTACGGCCTGGTCTTTTGTTGGCTGTTTTTAAAGAAAACTTCAATGGGAGGAATCTGGCCTTTTATCTGGATCCCTGCTTCGGGTTTTGTCTTGTTTAGCCTCTTTCGTCATTGGGTCAATGTTCCAAGACCTTATGAAAAATGGGAGATTCAACCATTATTAGAAAAAAATTCATCCGGTCATTCCTTTCCTAGCCGACATGTTTTTTCGGCGACCATTATCTCCATGTGTGTCTGCCAGTTGTCTCTTCCGCTAGGAATGTGCTCGATGCTCCTATCTCTTCTATTAGCCCTTGTCCGAGTTCTTGGAGGAGTTCATTATCCCAAGGACGTTCTCGTCGCTTGGGGATTGGGACTCGTCTGGGGAGGACTCTTTTTGCTGGTTTGAATGAACAAATTCCTAAAAATTGACCTTTGTGTAAGAGTGAAGGATAGTGTATACTGGAAAGTAGATTTAGAATAGGAGAGAAAATGAAGTACAGAAAAGCAAAAAAAGCAGATCTGGGTCAGGTGGTTCGAGTAGCCAGTACAGCTTTTGAGGAGTATCTATTTTTAAAAGTCATCAAAGATTTGGTGCGTGATCCCAAGCAGTATCCTGCCTTTGTTGAGGCCATGATGCGCATCTTGGTAAAGGTTTTTCTCAAGCACCATATTTGCCTTGTGGCAGAAAAGAACGATGAAATTTATGCAGTTGCTTTGTTACAAAAGGGACCGATTCCTTTTCGAGCCTATCTCTTAAATGGGGGATTCGGTTTGCTCAAGTTTATTTCCTTGAAGAATATGTTGTCCTATTTTAAATTTATGGAGGACACGGATAAGGAATTGGAGCAAAATGTAGACTTTGATTGGTATTTGATGCTTCTCGCAGTCGCCCCTAAACACCAACGGCAGGGCTATGGCAGTCGCTTTATGACAGAAGGAATTGAGCCTTTCTTGGAAGGGATCAAAGGGGAAAAACTAGCCTTTTATACCAATACCAAAGGAAATGTCTATTTTTACACGAAAAATGGTTACAAGGAAGTCTATTCAAGTGAGATTAGCTTTAACCAAGTAGAGATGGGTAGTTGGTATTTCTTGAAGGAACTAAAAAAACACTAAGGATACAACCTTAGTGTTTTTTCATTGTAGCTGTGAATCTGCTTGAACACTGAATTTTTCAAAGAAAGCAGTTCGTTCTTCTATGATGGCATCCGTCGGATGTTTGATATTCCGTAAGAGCTCAACAAGGTCCGGCGTGACTTCACGGAGCAGTTGCCCTAAAGACCAGATAGCCGTTGCAATATGAATCTGATTTTGTGAAGTTTCGATGATGTTCAGGAGCTTAGGAATGGCCGAGCGGTCATTGGCATTGGCTAGTGCGATAATGGCATTGCGCTGGAGGATATTTTTGCCTCGCCAGCTTCCAGCAACGTTCCCGAATTTTTCCTTAAATTGACCGTTGGACAGTTCGATAAAGGGAATCAACTCTGGATGAGCCAGATCAGGATCGATTTCTGTTGCCAAGGGATTATCTAGCCCTTTGTTATAAGGGCAGCTAATCTGACAGATGTCACATCCATAGATGACCGTTTTAATTTTCTTGCGAAATTCTAGGTCCATCATGCCCTTGTCTTGGGTTTGGAAGGACAAACAACGCTTGGCATTCATAGAGCCATCTCCGATTAAACAGGAGGTTGGGCAAGCATCTAAACAACGCCGACAGTCTCCACAACCATAGTCGACTGGCTGATCCGGTTCGATTTCGAGGTTGGTAATCAATTCGCCCAGAAACATGTAAGAACCGTATTCTTTTGAAATGACCAAGCCATTTTTTCCGATAAAGCCAATCCCTGCTCGTTGGGCGACAGCCGTATCAACCAATGCTCCAGTATCGACCATGCCCTTGTATTCAAAATCCTGCGTCATTTCTTCAATCCCAGTAGCTAAGCGGTTGAGCTTGTCTTGAAGGACATAATGGTAGTCTAACCCCCAGCTGTTTGGAGTGAATTTTCCTCTTTTATAGGCTGTTTTTTGAGGTTGTTGCTTGAGTTTGTGGGGGTAGGCGACAGCGATTGAGATGATGGTCTTTGCGGAGGAGAGACTTAATTTGGGTTGGATGCGCTCTTCAATATTCTTATGCTCGAATCCAGAATTCCGTCCTTCCTCAACGGCCAAGCGGAGCGATTTTTCCAAATAAGCAAAGTCATCAGCAGTTGTAAATCCAATTTTTGAAATCCCAATAGAATGCGCCAGTTGGATAATATTTTCTTTTAGTGTCATCCCTTTCATTATACACAAAAATGAAGTTTTTGGCGAGAGAGGAAAATAATGGGAAGGGCTTTCAAAAACTTTCTTTTTTTTGTATAATAGAAACATGAAATGCGAGGAGGATATTATGGGACAACCATTATTTTTACATTCAGTCATGCAGGAAAAAATTTGGGGAGGAACTCGTCTGAAAGAAGAATTTGGTTACGAAATTCCGAGCGACCATGTCGGTGAATTTTGGGCGATTTCAGCCCATCCACATGGTGTTTCTAAAGTAGCCAATGGTCCATACGAAGGAATGGGATTGGATCAGCTCTATCAAGAGCACCGGGAATTATTCAGTAATCGTAAAGAGCCTGTCTTTCCTTTATTAACAAAGATTTTGGATGCCAACGATTGGCTCAGTGTACAGGTGCACCCAGATGATACCTATGCAATGGAACATGAAGGAGAACTTGGAAAAACTGAGTGTTGGTATGTGATTGCGGCTGATGAAGGATCTGAGATTATCTATGGACACAATGCCAAGTCAAAAGAAGAACTCCGTCAGCAAATTGAGGACAAGAACTGGGATGCTTTGCTGACAAAGGTTCCAGTCAAGGCTGGAGATTTCTTCTATGTGCCAAGCGGGACCATGCACGCCATTGGTTCTGGAATTTTGATTCTTGAAACCCAACAGTCGAGTGACACCACCTACCGGGTTTATGATTTTGACCGCAAGGATGCTCAAGGAAACTTGCGGGAGCTTCACTTGGAAAAATCGATTGATGTGTTAAACATCGGTGAGCCGGCAAATAGTCATCCAGATACAGTTGTTGTCGATGATCTTCGAATGACCACCTTGGTTGCAAGTGACTTCTTCACCGTTTATAAGTGGGAACTGACTGGAAAAGCTGATTTTGAAAAGACTGCTGATTACAGCTTGTTAAGCGTCTTAGCCGGAGAAGGAAAATTGACGGTAGATGGAAAGGATTATCCTATTCGAAAAGGAAGTCACTTTATCTTACCGAGCGATGTTGAATCTTGGACTTTGGAAGGGCAAGGTTTAGAATTGATCGTGAGTCATCCATAAAAAAGAAAGGGTTTGAGTTAAAAGTTGTGAAACAACTCAAGCCTTTTTTATCTGAAAACTTTTTTTATGTTAAGCCTTGACTCTGACCTAAGGGGAGGGGTTATACTATCCTTGTAATACTCTTCGAAAATCAAATTCAAACCACGTCAGCGTCGCCTTACCGTATATATGTTACTGACTTCGTCAGTTCTATCTACAACCTCAAAGCAGTGCTTTGAGCAACCTGCGGCTAGCTTCCTAGTTTGCTCTTTGATTTTCATTGAGTACAAGGAGGAAATCATGTACCATATCAAAGAAGCTGCAGAGCTGTCGGGTGTCTCTGTCAAGACCTTGCACCACTATGACAAGATAGGACTTCTCGTTCCTGTGAAATCTGAAAATGGTTATCGGACATACAGTCAAGAAGATTTAGAACGATTACAGGTGATTCTCTACTACAAGTATCTAGGATTTTCCTTAGACCAAATAGCAGAACTCTTAGCTGAAGAAAAAGCTAACTTATTGCCCCATTTGACCAAACAGTTGGACTATTTGACTCAAGAAAGACAACGTCTGGATACCTTGATTTCTACCTTGCAAAAAACCATTCAAGAACAAAAAGGAGAAAGAAAAATGACCATTGAGGAAAAATTCACTGGATTTAGCTATCAAGATACTCAAAAATACCAGCAAGAGGCGGTAGAGAAGTACGGTCAAGAAGTCATGGACCAAGCGCTTGAGCGCCAAAAGGGGCGTGAAGATGAGGCTACGGAAGCCTTCAACCAAGTTTTTCAAACTTTGGCGCAAAATCTCAAAGATGGTCTATCCGTATCCGCAAATGAAAATCAAAATCAGGCAGCTAAACTTTTAGAAGCAATTCGAACGTATGGATTTGACTGCTCTATAGAGGTTTTTGGCCATATCGGCAAAGGCTATGTCTATAACCCAGAATTCAAGGAAAACATCGACAAGTTTGGAGCTGGCACAGCCCAGTACACTTCGGATGTCATTGCCCACTATGTGGCACATCAACCCAAATAAAAAAGAGAGAGTGGGACAGAAATCGGTAATTCGTTAGAATTCGATTTCGTCGTCCCACCTCCGCACAGTTGTGTAGGGCTGTAAAAGATGATGAAATCAGCGTAGTAGAGCCCACTCACCCACTGCGTCTTGCTCTACAATCCAAAAATAATTGAGAGGCTAGGATTTTTGTCCTAGCCTCGTTTTTTGCTTGGATCAATTTGAAAAGAAGCTGGCTGATCTAAGAGAGGTTGGATAAATGAACACAATGAAAACTTTACGAAGATTTCACAATTTCAGTTGACAGTCTTGAAAAAAAAGAGTAGAATAACCCCAGTTTTATGAAAAAGAGGCAGGGAATTCCCGGCCTCATGATCTTTTTTCAAGGAGTTTTTTATGTTTTCAACATTGAAAAAATGGTTTATTGGCCGTCCGTTGAAATCTGGTGCAGAAGGTGAAGGCGGATTGCTAGGGAAAATGCAGGCCTTGGCCATGCTCTCTAGTGACGCGCTTTCTTCTATCGCCTACGGTCCAGAGCAAGTTATCCTGGTCTTGATGACCGTTTCAGCGGGAGCCATTTGGTGGTCTATTCCGATTGGGATTGTGGTCCTGATTCTCCTAGCCAGTTTAACGATTTCTTATCGCCAGGTCATTCATGCCTACCCTCAAGGGGGAGGGGCCTACATGGTGACTACGGAGAACTTGTCTCCCAAAGCGGGTTTGATCGCTGGTGGTAGTCTCTTAGTCGACTACATGCTGACGGTAGCAGTATCTGTTTCTTCCGGTGCAGATGCCATCACGTCAGCGATTCCATCTCTTCATCCTTATAATCTTCACATTTCCATTTTGTTGGTCTTGATTTTGATGCTGATGAACCTTCGGGGGCTACGCGAATCAGCTACATCCTTGATGATTCCGGTCTATCTGTTCATTGTCAGTACCATTGCCTTGATCGGCTATGGTGTGATCCAAATCTTGACGGGTCACTTGGCCTATAACGCAACTGCTCATGTGGGTCAAACCATTTCAGGGGTTAGTGTCATTCTCTTATTGCGGGCCTTTACGAGTGGATCGGCTTCACTAACAGGGGTTGAAGCCATCTCCAATTCGGTTCCTTTCTTTAAGAAACCAAAAGCAAAGAATGCAGCCTCTACCTTGACCATCATGGCTTTGATTTTGGGGATCATGTTTGCAGGGATTACCTTCCTCAATTACTGGGTGGGTGTCGTTCCGGCAAAAGGGGTAACAACTCTAGCCCAAATGGCCCAAGCCATCTTAGGGAATTCCCCAGTCGGACAAGCCTTCTTTTACGTCTTCCAATTATCAACAGCCTTGATCTTGGCAGTTGCGGCTAATACCGGTTTCTCAGCCTTTCCAATGTTGGCCTTTAACATGGCTAAAAATAAATACATGCCACACATGTATATGGAAAAAGGGGATCGTCTGGGCTATTCTAATGGGATTTTGACCTTGGCGATTGGTGCCATCGTTTTGCTCTTGATCTTTGATGGGCAAACAGAAAGCTTGATTCCGCTTTATACCATCGGGGTCTTCATTCCTTTTGCCCTTTCTCAAACAGGGATGGTGATCCACTGGAAACGCCAATATCAAAAAGGATTTCTTAAGTATTCGCTTGCCAATATCCTGGGGGCAGCCATCTGTTATGGGATTGTCTTGATCCTCTTATTATTCCGTTTGCGTGAGATCTGGCCCTTCTTCCCTATTATTGGTCTCTTGCTTTGGATGTTCTTGAGTATCCGTAATCACTATGATAAAGTTGCAGCCCAATTGCGCTTGGGAGGTAAGATTGAAAAGACAAGTTATGCGGGCAATACCGTGATTGTCCTTGTTGGGAATGTCACTCAGGTAAGTGTGGGAGCTATGAGTTATGCAAATAGCCTAGGAAACGATGTTATAGCTATGCATGTCTCAACGGAAGAAACCAAGGTTAAAGACGCTGAGGTAGCAGAAGAATTTAAGCGGTATTTCCCTCATATTCGCTTTGAAAATGTCATGACCAGTTACCGGGATATTATCCAGCCAACGGTTGAATTTGTCTCAAAAGTAGCTGAGGAGGCCAAGGAAAAAGGCAACACCGTTACAGTCTTAGTCCCTCAATTTATCCCTAAAAAACATTGGCAAAATATTCTCCACAACCAAATGAGTTTGAAATTGAAGTATGCACTTCGTTGGCATGAAGAAGTGGTTGTGGCAAGCTATTCTTACCATTTGTCTGAATAAACACCGTATATAGAAAAGATGTCTGCTTGAGCAGGCATCTTTTTGGATTTTCTTACACGAAAAAAACCACTCGAAAGTCTTGTAAGATACAGCCTTGATCTTGAAAAAATGTTTAAAAAATGCTAAAATAAAAAGAACATTTTAGATTTTGAAAAATTCAAAGTAAGGAAAAAAATGGCAAATTTATTAAAAACAATTATTGAAAATGATCGAGGCGAAATCAAACGCCTTGAAAAAATGGCTGACAAGGTCTTTTCTTATGAAGACCAAATGGCAGCTTTGACGGATGACGAATTAAAAGCGAAAACAGTTGAGTTTAAGCAACGCTACCAAGATGGTGAGTCTTTGGATGATCTCTTGTACGAGGCTTTTGCAGTTGTTCGTGAAGCTGCAAAACGGGTTCTTGGTTTGTTCCCATACAAGGTTCAGGTCATGGGAGGAATCGTCCTTCACCATGGTGACGTACCAGAGATGCGTACAGGGGAAGGAAAAACCCTGACAGCAACCATGCCGGTATACTTGAATGCCTTGTCTGGCAAAGGGGTGCACGTTGTCACCGTCAATGAATACTTGACAGAGCGGGATGCAACAGAGATGGGAGAACTATACTCATGGCTTGGCCTTTCAGTAGGGATCAACCTTGCAGCAAAATCTCCAGCTGAGAAAAAAGAAGCTTACCTCTGTGATATCACTTACTCAACCAACTCAGAGATCGGGTTTGACTACTTGCGTGACAACATGGTTGTGCGTGCTGAAAACATGGTTCAACGTCCATTGAACTATGCCTTGGTCGATGAGGTAGACTCCATCTTGATTGACGAAGCGCGTACGCCGTTGATCGTTTCTGGTCAAACAGCTTCTGATACGAGCCAGCTTTACCACATGGCGGATGCTTATGTGAAGACCTTAAACGAGGATGATTACATTATCGACGTCCCATCTAAAACCATCGGTTTGTCTGATTCAGGAATCGATAAAGCAGAAAGCTACTTTAATCTTGAAAACTTGTACGATATTGAAAACGTAGCTTTGACTCACTTTATCGACAATGCCCTTCGTGCCAACTACATCATGATTTTGGATATCGACTATGTGGTCAGCGAAGATCAAGAAATCTTGATCGTCGACCAATTTACTGGTCGGACCATGGAAGGACGTCGCTATTCTGATGGACTTCACCAAGCGATTGAAGCCAAAGAAGGTGTTCCAGTTCAAGAAGAAACCAAAACATCTGCGTCGATTACTTACCAAAACCTCTTCCGTATGTACAAGAAGTTGTCAGGGATGACAGGGACAGGGAAAACTGAAGAAGAAGAATTCCGTGAAATTTATAACATTCGCGTGATTCCAATTCCAACCAACCGTCCGATTGCCCGTATTGACCATCCAGACCTTCTCTACCCAAGCTTGAAATCAAAATTCAAGGCTGTTGTGGAAGATGTCAAGTCTCGTCATGAAAAAGGACAGCCAGTCCTAGTAGGTACCGTTGCCGTTGAAACCAGTGATTACCTTTCTCAATTGTTGGTTCAAGCAGGTGTCCCTCACGAAGTTTTGAATGCGAAAAACCACTACAAAGAAGCGCAAATTATCATGAACGCTGGTCAACGTGGTGCTGTTACCATTGCTACCAACATGGCCGGACGTGGTACCGACATCAAGCTTGGTGAAGGTGTTCGCGAACTCGGTGGACTTTGTGTCATCGGGACAGAACGTCACGAAAGCCGTCGGATTGATAACCAGCTTCGTGGACGTTCAGGACGTCAAGGGGATCCAGGTGAATCTCAATTCTACTTGTCTCTTGAAGATGAATTGATGCGTCGTTTCGGTTCTGAACGGATCAAAGCAGTGCTTGATCGCTTCAAGTTGAGTGAAGAAGAATCAGTGATCCGTTCAAACATGTTCACCCGTCAGGTAGAGGGTGCTCAAAAACGGGTTGAAGGAAACAACTACGATACCCGTAAACAAGTCCTTCAATACGATGACGTGATGCGGGAACAACGGGAAATTATCTACGCTGAACGCTATGATGTCATCACAGCTAACCGTGACTTGGCACCTGAAATCAAGGCCATGATCAAACGGACCATCAAACGGATTGTTGAAGGGGCCAGCCACTCAAGCAAGGAAGAACGCGTTGAAGCGATTCTGAACTTTGCCAAATACAATTTGGTTCCGGAAGATACCATTTCTGCAAGCGATATTGAAGGAAAATCTGACAAGGAAGTTATCGATTACTTGTATGCACGTGCAGAAGAAATCTATGCTAGCCAAGTAGCGAAATTGCGTGACGAAGAGTCTGTGCAAGAATTCCAAAAAGTCTTGATCCTTCGTGTGGTGGACAGCAAGTGGACGGACCATATCGATGCTTTGGATCAATTGCGAAATGCGGTTGGACTCCGTGGGTATGCGCAAAATAACCCAGTGGTAGAATACCAATCAGAAAGTTTCCGTATGTTTAACGATATGATTGGATCGATTGAATTTGATGTGACTCGTCTCATGATGAAAGCCCAAATTCACGAACAAGAACGTCCACGTACGGAACACAGTATTTCAACAACTGCGACTCGCAACATTGCAGCGCAACAACAAGATATTCCAGCAGATATTGACTTGTCACAAGTGAAACGCAACGATTTGTGCCCTTGTGGTTCAGGTAAGAAATTCAAAAACTGTCACGGACGTAAATTTTAAGAGCTCCTCTGAAATATAAAGAGGATGGGTCTAGCTAGCATAAGGAGGCCGTATGGTATTCATTACGAAGAGCAATAAGATTGATGAGCAAGAGATCACTTCGCTTTACCGCTTGGAAGGTCCAGCCTTGGAGCGTAAAGAAGCGCGTGATCGAGAATTGGAAGCTATTATCAAAGGAGAAGACCAACGGATCCTTCTTGTGATCGGGCCTTGCTCTTCTGATAATGAAGAAGCTGTGATGGACTATGCCCGTCGCTTGGCAGACTTACAAGAGCAAGTCAAAGATCAGATTTTCATTGTGATGCGGGTCTATACGGCTAAGCCTCGGACCAATGGGGATGGCTATAAAGGCTTGATGCACCAACCAGATACACATGCAGCACCAAGCTTTGTGGACGGTTTGAAAGCGGTCCGACATCTCCACTACCGTGTGATTACAGAAACTGGTTTGACAACTGCGGATGAGTTGCTTTATCCAGCAAGTCTTCCGTATGTTGAGGATTTGATTTCTTATCATGCCATTGGAGCGCGTTCAGTTGAAGACCAGGAGCACCGCTTTGTATCTAGTGGGATCTCTGCTCCGACAGGCATGAAGAATCCAACTTCTGGAAATCTTTCTGTCATGTTCAATGCGATTTATGCAGCCCAACATCCCCAAAACTTTTTGTTCAATGCCCAAGCAGTGGAAACCTCAGGAAATCCTTTAGCCCATGCGATCCTTCGTGGGGGCTTGGATGCAAGTGGTAAGAATATTCCAAACTACCATTATGAAGATTTGCTAGCGGCAGCAAAACGCTATAGCGAAATGGGCTTGCAACATCCCTTCATCCTGGTGGATACCAACCATGACAACTCTGGCAAACAATTCGAAGAGCAAGTACGCATCGTGAGAGAAACCATGATGAACCGTGCTTGGAACAAGGATTTGGCAACTTTAGTTCGTGGTTTCATGATTGAATCCTATCTAGAAGATGGCCGTCAAAATGAACCAGTGGTTTATGGTCAATCCATCACAGACCCTTGCCTGGGTTGGGAAAAAACACAGGCCTTGGTCAAAGAAATTGCAACGATGAATAAGTAAAAGGCAGGGGCGGAAGGAGTGATTCTTTAGCCCCTTCTCTTTTGTCAGTAAAACGATACTGAAACGATAAATAAGGATAAAACAAGATGATCAAAGGACATGGCATCGATATCGAATCGATTGCTGCGATTGAAAAAGCCTATCAGAAGAATACCCGATTCGCTGAAAAAGTCTTAACCGAGGCTGAGCGAGAGCGCTTTGAGGAATTGTCTGGAAAACGGAAAATGGAATTTTTAACGGGCCGATGGTCCGCCAAAGAAGCCTTTTCAAAGGCAATGGGAACAGGGATTGGACCGGTTGGTTTTCAAGAGTTAGAAATTTTAAATGATGCCCACGGAGCTCCCTATTTTTCCAAGTCTCCTTTTTCTGGGAAGGTATGGATTTCGATCAGTCATAAGGGAGACCTAGTGTCGACCAGTGTCATTTTGGAGGAAGAAAATGAAAGCAAGTAAACATAGACCAACGGTTGCAAGAGTCGATTTGGATGCCATTGCCTTTAATGTGCAACAAGTCAGTGAGCATATTCCAAGTCAAGCCTTGAAATATGCAGTCGTCAAGGCCAACGCCTATGGTCATGGGGTTGTTGCGGTGACCAAAAAATTGGCACCTCAGGTAGATGGTTTTTGTGTTTCCAATATGGATGAAGCCCTTGAAATCCGTGAAGAAGGCTTGCAACACCCTCTTTTGATTTTGGGAGTTGTGCCAAGTGAAACAGTGAATCTAGCCAAAGAGCATGACATCCGCTTAACGGTGGCTAGTCTTGCTTGGTTGGACCAATTGCTTGGACAAGAAGCAGATCTTTCAGGATTGAAGGTCCATATTAAGGTGGATTCAGGAATGGGGCGGATTGGATTCAGAACTATCGAAGAGATCAAAGAGGCTGAACGCCTCCTCTTAGCAGCTGGAGCTGAGATTGAAGGGATCTTTACTCATTTTGCGACAGCAGATGAGGCAGATGATCGAAAATTTCAAGCGCAATACCAGTTTTTCAAAGAAGTATTGGCTGCTCTTGAAACCCTTCCTCCTATTGTCCATGCCAGTAATTCTGCCACCTCTTTGTGGCATGCGGATACGATTTTCACAGCTGTGCGCTTGGGAGATGTCATGTATGGCTTGAATCCGAGCGGATCTGTGTTAGCCTTGCCTTATGAAATCAAGCCAGCCTTGAGTTTGGTGAGTGAGTTAGTTCATGTGAAACAATTAGAAGCTGGTCAAGATATTGGCTACGGAGCAACCTATACGACAGAAGAACCCCAATGGATCGGGACGATTCCTATCGGCTATGCGGATGGTTGGATCCGAGAGATGCAAAACTTTCATGTGCTGATTAAGGGGGACTATTGTCCCATTGTTGGTCGCGTTTCGATGGACCAGATTACTGTTCGCCTTCCAGAAGAATTGCCTCTGGGGACCAAGGTTACCCTAATTGGCCGAGATGGAGAAAAAGAAATTACGGCAACAGAGGTTGCAGATTACCGTGGGACCATTAATTATGAAGTGGTCTGTCTCTTGAGTGATCGGATTCCTCGTGACTATACAGGTGAAGAATAAGAAGAAGCAGGTGGGATTTTACCGGATGGACCTGCTTTTTTATAAAAGAAAGGAGGAGAAATGAATCTACACCAACCCTTATCCGTACTGCCTGGAGTCGGTCCAAAATCGGCGGACAAATTTAAAAAGTTAGGGATTGAAACCTTAGAAGATCTGCTTTTGTATTTCCCCTTTCGCTATGAAGACTTCAAAACGCGCAATGTTTTAGAATTGGAAGATGGGGAAAAAGCTGTCATCTCTGGGGTGGTAGCAACACCAGCCAATGTCCAATATTATGGCTACAAACGAAATCGCTTGCGTTTTTCCATCAAACAGGGAGACCAAGTGATTGCGGTTAATTTTTTCAACCAACCCTATCTAGCAGACAAAATTGAGGTTCAGCAGACAGTGGCGATTTTTGGAAAATGGGACAAGGCCAAAGGCAGTTTGACAGGGATGAAACTCCTGGCTCAAGTTGAAGATGATTTGCAGCCAGTCTATCGGGTGACGCAAGGAGTGAGCCAAAACAGCCTGGTGAAATTGATCAAAATAGCGTTCGACCAGGGCTTGGACCAGCTTTTAGAAGAGAATGTGCCCCAAATCTTACGAGAGCGTTATCAACTCATGTCTCGTTCCCAAGCAGTGCAAGCTATGCATTTTCCTAAGGATCTGGCAGAGTACAAGCAAGCCCTTCGCCGGGTAAAATTTGAAGAGCTCCTCTTTTTCCAGCTGCAACTCCAAGTGCTAAAAGAAGAAAATCACGATGCCAGCCAAGGGATTTCCTTGGCCTGGAATCCAGAAAAATTAGCAGAACGAAAAAAACAGCTTCCTTTTGAGCTAACGCAAGCTCAAGAAAACAGCCTGAATGAAATCTTGACAGATATGGCCTCTCCTTATCATATGAACCGCCTCTTACAAGGGGATGTGGGAAGCGGGAAGACAGTCGTGGCCGGTCTTGCTATGTATGCAGCCTTAAGCGCTGGGAAGCAAGCTGCCTTGATGGTTCCAACGGAGATTTTGGCAGAGCAACACAAGGAAAGCTTGCAAAATCTTTTTCCAGATTTGCCAATTGCCCTTCTAACAGGAGGATTAAAGGCGGCTGAGAAACGAGAAGTCTTAGAAGAGATCGCCTCAGGAAAAGCCCAATTGATTGTGGGGACACATGCCTTGATTCAAGAGGGAGTTCACTACCAAGATCTAGGCTTGGTCATTATTGATGAACAGCATCGCTTTGGGGTTTCCCAACGTCGTATTCTTCGAGAAAAGGGACAAAATCCAGACGTCCTGATGATGACGGCTACCCCTATTCCCCGGACCTTGGCTATTACAGCCTTTGGAGATATGGATGTGTCCATCATTGATCAGATGCCTGCGGGACGCAAGGAAATCATCACACGTTGGGTCAAGCATGAGCAGTTAGAAGTGGTCCTCGACTGGTTAGTCAAAGAACTTGGCAAAGGTTCTCAAGCCTACTTTATTTCTCCATTGATTGAGGAGTCAGAGGCGCTAGATTTGAAAAACGCCCTTGCCCTCCAAGAAGAGCTAGAGACCTTCTTTGGGCAGCGAGCACGCGTTTCTCTGCTTCACGGGAAGATGAAAAGTGAAGAAAAAGATGCCATCATGCAGGCCTTTAAAGAGCACCAAGTCGATGTTTTGGTGTCTACGACCGTTATTGAAGTAGGAGTCAACGTACCCAATGCAACCGTTATGGTCATTATGGATGCAGATAGGTTTGGTCTTAGCCAGCTTCACCAGCTACGAGGCCGGGTTGGTCGGGGAAACAAGCAATCCTATGCTATTCTAGTAGCCAATCCTAAGACAGATAGTGGCAAGCAGCGCATGAAAATTATGACAGAGACGACCAATGGGTTTGTGCTAGCGGAAGAAGATTTGAAAATGCGAGGTTCAGGTGAAATCTTTGGAACCCGTCAATCGGGGATCCCAGAGTTTCAAGTGGCTGATTTGGTAGAAGATTATCCCATTCTGGAAGAAGCAAGGAAAGTTGCTAGCCAGATCGTAGCTACACCAAATTGGCGCGAACACCCCGATTGGCATTTGCTCTCGCTTTACTTAGAAAAGAAAGAACATTTAGACTAGAGTATAAAAAGGGAGTAGAGTGGAAATTCTTTGGATTCCACTCTACTCCCTTTAAGATGGCATTTTACGCCCTTTGTATCTTGATGAAATGCGACAGGACGAAGGTGGATCGATACTATCCACCTGAGGAGTTAGTGAGTCGTGTAGGCAAGGCACCATAGTGCTTGCCGTTACACGAATTGAACACGCCCTAAATGCTGTGTGAAAAAGATAAATTCTCTTGTGAGCTTCGCTCCCGGCGACAATTTCCTATTTTCACTTTGCATTTTACGGGCTTTGTATCTTAGTTTACCCTTCGATATAGTCTTTGAGTTCTTGTCCTTTTAGGCCGGCATTGAGGGCGATGAGGAGTTTGATGCGCGCTTTGGGGGCGTTTAATTCTTTGATGAAAAAGACACCTGCTTGATGGAGTTGGACGCCTCCTCCTTCATATGCGTAGACGGGTTCAGCGATTCCATTGAAGCAACGGGATACTAAAGCGATTGGGAGACCTGCATCCATGAATTCTTGGAGTTTATGTGCCGTTTCTTTAGGGATGTTTCCTGCTCCAAAGGCTTCGATAATGAGGCCATCGAGCTTTGAAAGATCCAGCATGTCCAGCAGATCGGTTTTCATCCCTGCATAGGTAGCAATGATCGGAACAAAACCATCGATGGTATCGAGATCAAAGCGCACCCTTGGCTCAGCAGTTTTAAAGAAGAGGATTTCCTTTTTCATGACCAACCCCAGAGGGCCGTGGGTTGGTGTCTGAAAGGTACTGACATTGGTGGTGTGGGTTTTGGTTACGTACTTGGCCGCATGAATTTCATCGTTCATGACGACTAAGACGCCTTTATCGCGTGCTTTTGGATCGGCAGCTACTCGAAGGGCTGTCAGAAAATTATAGACGCCGTCGCTTCCGAGCTCGTTGGAGCTTCGCATAGCTCCTGTAATGACCACACCGATCTCTGGTAACTCCATGGTATCCAAAAAATAAGCCGTTTCTTCCAGCGTATCTGTCCCGTGGGTAATAACGATGCCATCATAGTTGTGAGCTTCCTCTTTGATTTTTTGATACAGGGCTAACATGTGACGAGGAGTCATTTGAGGGCTGGGAAGGTTGAAGAAGTCCTCTGAGGTGACTGCAATCCCTTCAATTGGTGAAGTAACTTGGGTCATGGGATTGACTTCATTGGTAATCACTGCCCCAGAGTCATCTGCCGCCATCGAAATGGTCCCTCCGGTATGTAGTGCTAAAATTTTCTTAAACATGTGAAGCTCCTTGGAATATGTGATATAATTTATTTTATCATAAAAAGAAAGAAACAGTAGACATGGAAATAAAAGCAGTCTTTTTTGATATCGATGGAACCTTGGTCAATGATAGTCGAGCGGTCCTAAAATCAACAGAAAAAGCCATTCAGTCTTTAAAGGAAGAAGGAATCTATGTAGGTCTTGCGACAGGGCGGGGACCGGCCTTTGTCAAACCTTTTATGGAACGCTATGGCTTTGATTTTGCTGTGACCTATAATGGTCAGTATATTTTGACCAAGGAGCGCGTGTTGTATACCAGCCCAATCGATAAAAAGAGTCTGCACCAACTAATTGACTATGCTCGAGAACACCGTAAGGAAATTGCTCTCGGTACCAAGGATGGGGTATTTGGTTCTCGGATCATGAGTTTTGGGATGAGTCCTATTTCAACCTGGTCCAGTCGCTTTGTGCCCCGCAAAATGGCCCGTACCGTCAGTCGAGGATTTAACAAAGTGGTCAGCAAGGTCGTCCCACAAGATCAGGATACCCTCTATGCACTAGCGCAAGAACCAATCTACCAAGTGTTGATCTTATCGAGTCCAGAGGAGACTGCAAAAATTGAAAAAGAGTTTCCGGATCTGAAATTCACACGGTCTAGTCCTTTTGCAGCAGACGTCCTCAACCCAGGCATTTCCAAACTAGAAGGGATCCGCATCGTTGGTCAGGAATTTGGCTTTGACATCGATGAAGTGATGGCTTTTGGAGATTCTGATAATGACTTAGAGATGCTGTCAGGTGTTGGCTTGTCTATTGCGATGGGAAATGGGACGACCAGTGTCAAGGCAATTGCCAAGCATACCACGACTAGTAATGGCAAGGATGGCATTCAAAAGGCCCTGCAACACTTTGGTATTCTTTCAGAGAAAGAGCTCTTTCTTTCTAAGGATGATCACTTCAATAAGGTCAAAACCTTCCATGGTGTGATGGATGGGGAAACCCAGGAGAAACCAGTTGTTTGGCAGCCTCAAGACGCCCTTTATCGAACCATGTTCAAGCAAGAGGAGTTGGTAGAATTTGTCCGAGCAGCTAGCACAAGTGAGGAAGAATTTGACCGCTCGGTCGCAGCTCTTCACGAAGCCTTGGATAAGGCTGCAGATAAGGTTCGGAGCAAGCATCCAGCTGAGATCTCCATGGTAGGGCAGGTTGATGCCTTAATTGATACCCTCTATCTGACTTATGGTAGCTTTGTACTAATGGGGGTCGATCCTGAAGAGGTCTTTGAGATTGTTCACCGGGCCAATATGGGCAAGATTTTCCCAGATGGAAAGGCGCACTTTGATCCAGTAACCCACAAAATTCTGAAGCCAGATGATTGGGAAGAAAAATACGCCCCAGAACCAGCCATCAAAAAAGAACTCGATCGCCAGCTCAAGGCCTACGAAAAACATGCAAAACAAAAAGAAGCAAAAAAAGACAACTAAAAAAGTTTGGAACCTTTGTTCCAAACTTTTTTTAGAATGTAGACAAACTATTTTTTACTAAGATAAGTAAAGTGTTCCACAAAGAAGTCGAAATATGTTCTTATTTTTAAAATTTATAAAAAATATTGAAAAACTTTCCGCCGTGAGAAAAGTGCTAGAAACACTATTGTTTCTAGCACTCGGGAGTTTTGAGAGTAAAACAGTTTGGGAAACTGTTTTAGCCTGAGCCCAGAGATTAAAGAGCGAAGGGGCTCAAAACTTAGTCATGGAACTTCGAAGAAGGTCGCTGACGTCCGTACTCACCTAAGGAAAGTT
>NZ_KV794428.1:0-24261 GCF_001808745.1 Streptococcus sp. HMSC057G03 | reverse complement strand
GCTGACGTCCGTACTCACCTAAGGAAAGTTTTCAATATAACTTTTTCTTTCTTACATGGTTTTATCCTTATCGCGCACCACTAGTAAGTCTACTTTGGCGTGGCGAAGGATGTATTCTGAGGAGGATCCGACCATTAAGCGTTCGAAGGCATTGAGTCCGGTAGCCCCGACCATTATGAGGTCAACCCCTTCTTTACTTGGGATATCATTGGCCAAGAGGACTTTTGGATTTCCCATTTCTACAACAGTCACAACATTTTGAACCCCGACTTTTTCAGCACGTTCCTTGTAGCCCTTGAGCAATTCGTTGGCTTCTTCTTGCAATTCTTCGTAGACCTCAGCATCAAAGGTTGAGACACTTTGAAGGGCACGGGTATCAATGACATGGACAATAGTCAATTTAGAGCCGTTGCGAAGAGAAACGTTAACCCCTTTTTCAAAGGCTAATTCTGCTTCATGGGAACCGTCGACAGCGACCATAATGTTTTCGTATTTTTGAGACATAACCTACCTCCTTATAGCTTGAAAACATGGATAGAACAGAAGTTCTTCTATTCTTTATACACTTATATTTTATTCCTTTTAAGCTAGAATGTAAAGGTAAAGTCTCACTTTTCTAGTATATTTTTGCAGAATTTTTAAAGTCCTCAATTTGTACTCTATTTGAACTAGTGGTATAATAGAGATAATTTCGTGAATCGAGGCAGAATATGAAGGAATATAATAAATCAAGCAAACTCGAACATGTCGCTTACGATATTCGTGGTCCAGTCTTGGAAGAAGCCATGCGCATGCGAGCAAATGGAGAAAAAATTCTTCGTTTGAATACAGGGAATCCTGCTGAATTTGGCTTTACAGCTCCAGATGAAGTGATCCATGATTTGATCATGAATGCGCGTGATAGTGAAGGCTATTCGGATTCAAAAGGGATCTTTTCAGCCCGCAAGGCCATCATGCAGTACTGCCAGTTGAAAAAAATTCCAAATGTGGATATTGATGATATTTACCTTGGAAATGGAGTGAGTGAGCTGATCGTCATGTCCATGCAAGGACTGCTCGACAATGGCGATGAAGTCTTGGTTCCTATGCCGGACTATCCTCTTTGGACAGCAGCTGTCAGCCTAGCTGGTGGGAATGCGGTTCACTATCTTTGTGATGAAGAAGCAAACTGGTATCCAGATATCGAGGATATCAAGTCGAAAATTACCTCAAATACCAAAGCCATCGTTGTCATCAACCCGAATAACCCAACGGGTGCCCTCTATCCAGATGAGATCTTGCTTGAGATTGTAGAGATTGCTCGCCAAAATAACTTGATCATCTTTGCGGATGAAATCTACGATCGCTTGGTCATGGATGGGGAAAAGCACACGGCTATTGCTAGTCTCGCGCCTGATCTTTTCTGTGTCAGCATGAACGGTTTGTCAAAATCTCACCGGATTGCCGGTTTCCGTGTTGGTTGGATGGTTCTGTCTGGTCCGAAGCATCATGTGAAGGGCTATATCGAAGGCTTGAACATGTTGTCCAATATGCGCCTTTGTTCAAACGTTTTATCTCAACATGTTGTGCAAACCTCTCTTGGAGGCTATCAATCTGTGGATGAACTCTTGCTTCCAGGTGGGCGAATCTACGAACAACGGAACTTTATTTATAAAGCCATCAATGAGATTCCAGGCCTCTCGGCTGTTAAGCCAAAGGCTGGATTGTATATCTTCCCTAAGATTGATCGGGATATGTACCGCGTGGATGACGATGAACAATTTGTTTTAGAATTCTTGAAGCAAGAAAAGATTCTTTTGGTTCATGGCCGTGGTTTTAACTGGAAGGACCCAGATCACTTCCGGATCGTTTACCTCCCACGTGTGGATGAATTGGCTCAAATTCAAGAAAAAATGACTCGTTTTTTGAAACAATACAGACGCTAATTAGATAAATGAGGCTGGGACAAAAGTCCTAGCCTCTCAGTTATCTTTGAATTGTCGAGCAAGACGCAGCGGTTGAGTGGGCTCTACTACGCTGATTTCATCAGCTTTACAGCCCTACACAACTGTGCGGAGGTGGGGCGACGAAATCGAATTCTAACGAATTACCGATTTCTGTCCCACTCTCTTTTTTTGATTCA
Organism: Streptococcus sp. HMSC057G03; assembly: GCF_001808745.1. Classification (NCBI taxonomy): domain Bacteria; kingdom Bacillati; phylum Bacillota; class Bacilli; order Lactobacillales; family Streptococcaceae; genus Streptococcus; species Streptococcus sp. HMSC057G03. The sequence continues at coordinate 22,139 of NZ_KV794428.1, read as the reverse complement.
TTCTATAGAATCCATGTCATCGAAACGACATTTTTCTGAATTGCGCACAATTGTAGAAAAAATAAATAATTTTCAGATAATTTGATTGAAATTCCCACACTTATATGATATACTTGAGCTGACTATATGCGAGGTTTATTATGGCAAACTTATTAGAAAAGACACGTAAAATTACATCCATTTTGAAACGGACTGATGAACAGTTACAGGTAGAGATGCCTTACAATGATATTGCCCAGCAATTGGCGGATATTATTCACTGTAATGCCTGTATCATTAATAGCAAGGGAACTCTTCTTGGTTATTTCATGCGATACAAGACCAACAATGACCGAGTAGAAGCTTTCTTCCAAAATAAAAAACTACCAGAAGATTATGCCAAGGCGGCTAGTTTGGTCTACGATACAGAAGCTAATTTAGATGTGGACCATGATTTGAGTATCTTTCCGGTTGAAACCAAGTCTGAATTTCCTGATGGCTTGACCACCATTGCGCCTATTCATGTTTCTGGGATTCGGTTGGGTTCCTTAATCATTTGGCGCAATGATAAACAGTTTGCGGATGATGATTTGATCTTGGTTGAGATTGCTAGTACCGTGGTAGGGATTCAAATGTTGAACTACCAACGCGAGGAGGACGAGAAGAATATTCGTCGTCGCACAGCGGTGAATATGGCTGTCAATACCTTGTCTTACTCCGAATTGCGTGCCGTATCTGCTATCCTTAGTGAATTGAAAGGCAATGAAGGTCAGTTGACTGCTTCTATCATCGCAGATCGTATTGGCATTACCCGCTCTGTGATTGTCAATGCACTTCGGAAATTGGAATCTGCTGGTATTATTGAAAGTCGTTCTCTTGGGATGAAGGGAACCTATCTAAAAGTGTTGATACCAGATATTTTTGAAGAAATTAAGAAAAGAGACTACTAATGGCTAAAGCATTAATTTCGATTGACTACACCGTTGATTTTGTAGCGGATGAAGGTAAGCTAACGGCAGGGGCTCCCGCCCAAGCCATTTCTGAGAGCATTGCTCAGGTGACCCAATTGGCCTTTGACCAAGGAGCCTATGTCTTTTTTGCCATTGATGCGCATGATGTGGACGATCCCTTTCATCCAGAAAGCAAGCTCTTCCCACCTCATAATATCATTGGGACCAGTGGACGAGATTTGTACGGTCCCTTAGCAGATTTTTATCGGGAGCACCAAGCGGATCCACGTGTCTTTTGGATGGACAAGCGTCATTATTCTGCCTTTTCAGGGACGGATCTAGATATCCGACTTCGGGAACGCCATGTAGATACCGTTATTTTGACTGGGGTCTTGACCGATATCTGTGTTCTCCATACAGCGGTTGATGCCTACAATCTGGGTTATCAGATCGAGGTTGTGGAACCTGCAGTGGCATCGATCACTCCTGAAAATCACCAGTTTGCTTTGAATCACTTCAAGCATGTCTTAGGGGCAAGTTTGGTAGACGATACACTAGCTGTATTAGACCAAAAATAAGAAACCGATGTAAAAGAGGTCATAGACACTTGTCTAGGCCTCTTTTTTGGGGTTAGAAATTGTTTTCCTCTCTTGAAAATGGTATTCTAATGAAAGAAAAAAGGGGAAGTTATGAGTAAAAAAGCTGTTGTGTTTTCAGCCAATCTATCTTATATGGAAAAGTTGGAAACCGCTATGAAGTCACTGTGTGCCCATCAGGACCAGTTGAAAATTTATGTTTTAAATGAAGATCTACCAACTGAGTGGTTTACTATCATGAATCAGCGCTTGCGCCAGTTGGATTCAGAAGTGATCAATTGTCGGATGTCACCCGAGCAATTCCAGTCCTTTTCGCTTCCAAGTGACCATATTCACTATGCAACCTATTTCCGTTACGCTATTCCAGAGATGGTGGAAGAAGAGCGAATCCTCTATCTGGATTGTGATATGATCTTTACACAGGATTTATCGCCTTTATTTGAGGTCGATCTAAAAGGTTATGGACTGGGTGCAGTGGTAGATAAGCCGACGACGACAGATGGTTTTAATGCTGGACTTTTGGTAATTGATAAGGCTTGGTGGCAAGAGCACCAAGTGACAGAGGCTCTTTTTGACCTCACTCGCGAGCACCATCAGCATGTCTACGGAGATCAAGGAATTTTGAACCTGTATTTCAAAGATGCTTGGTATCCATTACCTTGGACCTATAATCTACAAGTAGGGTCTGATAAGGATCAATATCTCTATGGTGATTTGGACTGGTATGATGCCTTCCAAGGGATCCCAGCAGTCGTTCACTACACCTCTCATAATAAACCATGGACCTCTAAACGTTTCAATCGTTTTCGTGAATTATGGTGGTTTTATTATGCCCTCTCTTGGGAGGAAATTTTACTTCGAAAACCGATTTTGAAGCAAACCTATCAAGATCTAGTGGGAGATTTTCCTTATCATGCGGCTATTTATACCCATACAGCAGATATCCACGAGTTGGAGACGTTGTTAAAAGAGTTGCCGGACGTAGCGATTCATGTCCTTGCCCATAGTCATTTTGGTTTTAACTTGGTGCAATTGGAACGCTACCCTAACCTCTTTCTTTATCCCTCTTTTGATCCCTTGACCAGTCGAAAAGTCCTAGAAAAATTGGATGTTTATCTGGATATCAATCCCTATGATGAGGTCGATCAGATAACGCAAACGATCAGTCAACAAGGTCTCCCTATTTTTTCTTTTGAAGGAACCAATCATGTGGAGAATGGTGAGAATCAGGTGTTTAGGGATGATCAGGTGCAGGAGATGGTGACAGCGATTCGCGATTATTTAAAGAGAAATGAGAAGAAGCATGGAAACAAATGAAGTAGTGAGTATCATCATTCCCATCTATAATGTAGAAGCTTATTTGAGACAATGTTTGGAAACGGTTATCCATCAGACCTATCCTCACTTGGAAATTATCCTGGTCAATGATGGTTCGCCAGACCAGTCAGAAGAGATCTGTAAGGAATTTTTTAGGAAAGATGCACGCATCCGCTACGTCCGCCAAGAAAATGGGGGCTTATCTGCTGCCCGTAATACAGGGATTGAGTTGGCGACTGGTGATTACATTACCTTTATTGATCCAGATGACTGGGTGACGGAGGACTATGTAGAAGTGCTCTATCGCCAACTGAAGAAGTATGATGCGGATGTCTCGGTAGCCAACTATAACCTCTATGATGACAGTAGTAGCAAATACTTGATCAAGGTAACGGACGATGATTATTCAGAGATCCTTTATGAGGGGCGAGCAATTATGGACCACGATGCCATTCAGGAGACCAGAGATATGGCCTGGGCGTGTGCTATGATGAAGCTCTATAAGCGTAACTTATTTGAAGGGCTTCGTTTTCCGGTCGGAAAAAATGTCGAGGATAACTTCCTGATGTACAAGCTCTTCTTAAAAGCCCATCGGGTGGTCCATACGGAGAAATGTATTTATTGGTATCGCGTGGGTCGTTCAGATACTCTGTCCCAGGTTTGGACAGAAAAGCGGGTACTCGATGAGATGGAAGCCAAGCAAGAAAAATTGGCTCTTCTTGGGATGTTGGGCTATGATCTGACCTGGCACCGCTATATCTACAAAACGCGCTTGAAACGAGCTCTTGAAAAACTAGAAGAAGCAGGCTTACAAGAGTCAGAAACCTATGAGCGTGTGGTGATCAACCTCAGTTTCGTTGAAACCATGGACTAAGAACTTAATGATGAGAAAGGATCAGCATGTTCATTATTGCATCAGAGCAGACCAGAGAGCTGGATCGTTTGCGAAAATTATTGGACAAACTTGGCCAGCCCTACCGTGTGTTTGTGACCAATTTGGAAACAGATTTGGATCAACAGACAGATAGTCTGGCGACCTTTTTTACCCAAACAGACCCGGCATCAACAGTTGGGCAACCATTATTTTTCAATGATTTAGAGGTTCCAGAATTATGGGAATGTTGGACGCTTGGGATCACAACCTATCTTTTTGATGGGGAGGAACGTCGTGCCAATGTGGTTTTACGAGGGGATATCTTGTCGCGAACGGTTGACAGAGTAGAGTGGTTTGGTCAGGGAGAAGAGATCGCATCTATTGATTTCTACAATCGCTATGGCTGGAGAAGCAAGCAGAGTCTCCTTACGGAAGCTGGCCAATCCTATTTAGACATCTATTTGAACCGTCAGCAAGAAGAAGTCTTACTTCACTTTGTCTCACAAGGAACCTTTTTGCTTCAAACTCCTAAGGGACGGGATCGCCTGTATGCCAGTAAGGAAGAGCTGCAGAGAGCTGTCCTAGAACAAGTCTTACCGGAAGATGAAGCTGTTCTTTTGATGGACAAGGCATTGCTAGATGTTGTGACAGAGATACCAAAGGAAAGACTCGCCTACTGTGCCAATGACGCTCATGAACTAGACGAGATCAAAGAACAAGTCAGTCAGATTTTGTTGGTAGAAGATGGTCTGTTGAGGGAGAAAAAAGACGGGATCACAGCCTTGTCAGGATTTGTAGATGTGGAGCAGGAAAGTTTTCAACCAGAAGCCCTAGTTATGACGGCTTCTCAAGAGGTCGAAGGCCTATCTAGCCTAGTCCATCAATTCCCACAAGTCACCTTTCACATTGCTGCCTTGACGGCTATGGGGCCAAAATTAATAGACTTAGCGACTCGCTCCAATGTGCGCCTCTATCCAGGGATTTCGCTGGACAAATATGAGGACTTATTATCCAGCTGCTCTATTTATCTGGATTGCAACCAGGGAGAAGAAGTGTGGAGTAGTAGTCTTCATGCTCTTGAAAATGGGCAAGTCTTATTTGGTTTGAAGAGCACGGTGCATCAGGAAGCCTATAAAAACTTGAGCACAATCACAGATACAGTCGAAGAAATGGAACAGCAACTAGATACCTTGCTCCAGCAGCCAGAGACCTACAAAGAATTGGTAAGAGAGCAGGCACGAATCTTGAAATTGCCTGAAAAAGAAGCTTTGGAAGAGCTGTTTAAGCGATTAGAGGGAGGGACAGCATGACCATTTATACCTTTAATCTATTAGTGGGATTTGAACCCAATGGGGTCGATGTTGCACAAGCCTCTCGGGCAAAGATGCTCCGGAGTCTAGGAGCGGCAGCGAAGTTTGTCTTTACCACTTGGCCCACTCCAGAAAAATTGGCCTATTACCTCTCTTTGGGGCATCGGGATGAGGAGTTGCTTTTTGCCCATTTAGGCTTCACAGATCAACAGACTACAGTCCCTCAAAAGACGGTGGGGGCCTTGCAAATGGAGTTTCAACTGACTCGTCTAGATGTTGTTGAAAAAACAGAAGAAGCCATTCGCTATCAATTTGCGGATAACAGCGCACTGACTTTTCATCTGGACCCCTATCATACAGACTGTGTCCGCTATGTGGATTATCTTTTATCTGGAAATATGATCAAGCGAGAGTATTATGGAGCTTGTAAACTTGCTACAGAGTATTTTCAGTATGGTAGTGTTGTCAGACGGACCTATCACAATCAAGATGGAAGTATCGCCTTTGAAGAATTGAAGTTAGGTGGAAGCTGGCTCTATAAACTGGGGCCTGAGATTTTGACCAACCATACAGAAGTGATGAGACGTTTTCTGTCGAAACTTTCGCTCAAAGAAGAAGATCTGATTCTGCTCGACCGGGCTTCGCGCATGGATTTTGCCCGTCCTTTGTTGGAGAAAGCTGCTCCTTCAAAGCTCGCTATGGTGTTTCATTCGGAGCATGAATTTGAAAATGGCCATCTCAATTATGAATATTATTATGTGTTCAAGTATGCCAAACGCTTCGATTATTTTATCACGGCAACGGATCTTCAAAAAGAAGTCTTGGAGCAGACACTTGCTAAACAAGGATGCCAAGGAATTCCAATCTATAGCATTCCAGTAGGGCATTTGGAAACATTGACGGAACCACAAGGAGATCGGCCTCACTTTAGTGTGCTCACAGCTTCCCGTTTGGATCCAAGAAAACGCATCGATTTGGCCATTCGAGTAGTGGCCAAAGCTCATGAACAACTCCCAGCCCTTCAGTTTGATATTTATGGGAAGGGTGGAGAAGCGGACAACTTGCGACACCTGATTCAGGAGCTTGAAGCGCAAGACTTTATTCATCTACGTGGTCATGCGGATCTTAAGCAGATTTATCCTTGCTACCAAGCCTACCTCACCACTTCTCAGTGGGAGACCTTTGGATTGACCTTGATGGAGGCGGCTGGAGCAGGGTTAGCCTTGCTCGGCTTTGATGCTCGTTATGGCAATCCAACTTTTATAAAAGAGGGTAAAAATGGCTTTTTGGTACCTTATAGCGAGGCAATGCCCGAAGAAGAGTTGGTGAAAGAGTTGGCGGACAAGCTGGTCCAGCTCTTTGAAAGCGACCTCGCTCCATTTCACCAGGCTTCTTATGACTTGGCCTCTTCCTACCTCGCTTCTAACGTCCAGGAAGTCTGGAAAGAGACTCTAATGGAGATGGGGCAATTCGGCGGAAAAGAAATATAAAAAGAAGAATCTGTAGCGACAAAAAAGTCCTACAGATTTTTTCTAAGGCAAGCAAATTGGGCTAAATTATGGTAAAATAGAGGGTATTGAAAAATCATCATTTCACGAAAGGAAGCAAGATGAAAATTACGCAAGAAGAGGTAACCCACGTTGCCAATCTTTCAAAATTGAAATTCTCTCCAGAAGAGACAGCTGAGTTTGCGACAACCTTGTCTAAAATTGTCGACATGGTGGAATTGTTGGAAGAAGTGGACACAACCGGTGTTGCCCCAACAACGACCATGGCTGATCGTAAGACTGTATTGCGTCCGGATGTTGCTGAAAAAGGGACGGACCGTGACCGCTTGTTTAAAAATGTACCTGAAAAAGATAACTATTACATCAAGGTACCAGCTATCCTAGAAGATGGAGGAGATGCCTAATGTCATTCAACCATAAAACCATTGAAGAGTTGCACGACCTCCTTGTCTCTAAGGAAATTTCAGCAACGGAATTGACTCAAGCGACGCTTGATGATATCAAGGCGCGTGAAGAAGACGTCAATGCCTTTGTGACGGTGGCCGAAGAAGCTGCCCTTGCGCAAGCCAAGGCCATTGATGAAAAAGGAATCGATGCAGATAACCTTCTGTCAGGGATTCCGCTCGCTGTCAAAGACAATATCTCAACAGATGGCATTTTAACCACTGCGGCTTCAAAAATGCTCTATAACTACGAGCCAATCTTTGATGCGACAGCGGTTGCCAATGCCAAGGCCAAAGATATGATTGTCATCGGGAAGACCAACATGGATGAATTTGCCATGGGAGGTTCTGGTGAGACTTCTTACTATGGACCAACCAAGAATGCTTGGGACCACAGCAAGGTGCCTGGTGGATCTTCTAGTGGTTCAGCAGCTTCTGTAGCTTCAGGTCAAGTTCGTTTGTCACTTGGTTCTGATACTGGTGGTTCTATCCGTCAACCAGCCGCCTTCAACGGGATTGTTGGTCTCAAACCTACTTATGGAACAGTTTCCCGTTTTGGTCTCATTGCTTTTGGTAGCTCATTGGACCAAATCGGACCGTTTGCACCAACGGTTAAGGAAAATGCGCTCTTGCTCAATGTCATTGCCAGCGAAGATGCCAAGGATTCAACTTCAGCACCAGTACGTGTAGCAGACTTTACTTCTAAGATTGGTCAAGACATTAAAGGCATGAAGATTGCCCTTCCTAAGGAATACCTCGGTGAAGGGATTGACCCAGAAGTCAAAGAAACCATCCTTAAAGCGGCCAAACACTTTGAAAAATTGGGAGCAACTGTCGAAGAAGTCAGCTTGCCTCATTCTAAATACGGAGTTGCCGTATACTACATCATCGCTTCATCTGAAGCTTCTTCAAACTTGCAACGTTTCGATGGGATTCGCTATGGTTTCCGTGCAGAAGATGCTAAAAACTTGGATGATATCTACGTGAACACTCGTAGCCAAGGCTTTGGTGATGAGGTCAAACGCCGTATCATGCTTGGTACCTTTAGTTTGTCATCTGGTTACTACGATGCTTACTACAAGAAAGCTGGTCAAGTCCGTACCCTTATTATCCAAGACTTCGAAAAAGTCTTTGCGGATTACGACCTTATCCTTGGTCCAACAGCTCCTAGCGTAGCCTTTGATTTGGATTCGCTCAACCATGATCCGGTAGCCATGTACTTGGCTGACCTCTTGACCATTCCAGTCAACTTGGCAAGCCTTCCAGGGATTTCGATTCCTGCAGGTTTTGCGCAAGGTCTTCCAGTTGGTTTGCAGTTGATTGGTCCTAAGTATTCTGAAGAAACCATCTACCAAGCTGCAGCTGCCTTTGAAGCTACGACGGATTACCACAAGCAACAACCCCTTATTTTCGGAGGTGACAATTAATGAACTTTGAAACAGTCATCGGACTTGAAGTCCACGTTGAATTGAATACAAACTCAAAAATTTTCTCACCAACCTCTGCTCACTTTGGGAACGAGCAAAATGCCAATACCAATGTGATTGACTGGTCTTTCCCAGGGGTGCTTCCTGTCTTGAACAAGGGTGTTGTGGATGCTGGTATCAAGGCTGCTTTGGCGCTGAATATGGATATCCATCAGCACATGCACTTTGACCGGAAGAACTATTTCTACCCTGATAATCCAAAGGCCTACCAAATTTCGCAATTTGACGAGCCAATCGGTTACAACGGTTGGATTGAAGTGCAATTGGAAGACGGCTCAACTAAGAAAATTGGGATTGAACGGGCCCACTTGGAAGAAGATGCTGGTAAGAACACCCACGGAACAGACGGTTTCTCTTATGTAGACCTCAACCGTCAGGGAGTGCCGTTGATCGAAATCGTTTCTGAAGCAGATATGCGTTCTCCTGAAGAAGCCTACGCCTATTTGACAGCCCTCAAAGAAGTTATCCAATACACTGGTATTTCAGACGTCAAGATGGAAGAAGGATCGATGCGGGTGGATGCCAACATTTCCCTTCGCCCATACGGCCAAGAGGAATTTGGTACCAAGACGGAGTTGAAAAACTTGAACTCCTTCTCAAACGTCCGTAAAGGTCTTGAATACGAAGTGGAGCGCCAAGCGAAAATCTTGCGTTCAGGTGGGGTCATTCGTCAAGAAACACGCCGTTATGATGAAGCTAATAAGAGTACCATTCTTATGCGTGTTAAAGAAGGGGCAGCGGACTATCGTTACTTCCCAGAACCAGACCTACCACTCTTTGAAATCTCAGATGAGTGGATTGAGGAAATGCGTACGGAGTTGCCAGAGTTTCCAAAAGACCGTCGGGCTCGCTATGTGGCAGAGCTTGGCTTGTCTGACTATGATGCCAACCAATTGACAGCGACGAAAGTCACTTCTGACTTCTTTGAAGCAGCTGTAGCCCTTGGTGGCGATGCCAAACAAGTCTCTAACTGGCTCCAAGGTGAAGTCGCACAATTCTTGAACGCAGAAGGCAAAACGCTGGAAGAAATCCAATTGACACCAGAAAACTTGGTTGAAATGATTGCCATCATCGAAGATGGAACCATTTCATCTAAGATTGCCAAGAAAGTCTTCGTTCACTTGGCGAAAAACGGTGGCGGCGCGCGTGAATACGTCGAAAAAGCTGGTCTGGTACAGATTTCAGATCCTGAAGTCTTGATACCAATCATCCACCAAGTCTTTGCAGACAATGAAGCAGCCGTAGCTGACTTCAAGTCAGGGAAACGGAATGCGGACAAGGCCTTCACAGGCTTCCTCATGAAAGCAACCAAAGGCCAAGCTAACCCACAAGTAGCCCTCAAGTTACTTGCTCAAGAATTGGCGAAGTTGAAAGAAGATTGATAGAAAAAGAACCAGCCGAGAGGTTGGTTTTTACTATCCATAAAATTGTGTTAGAATAGGAAAGACCATTACATATCAACTAGCATTAGGAGGAGTCACATGAACAAATTTTTAAGAGTTTTATTTATCCTAGTCATTATCGCTATGTCTGGAGCGATTATCTTCCAGTTATTCTTTCCATCCTATATGGGAAGTCATTCGGGATATGGTATTTCTGTCGGTTGGCAACGGGAGATTGGGATTTGGAATATGGCAGTCCTTGTGATCTTGATTGCCGTCAATCTCAAATACGATTGGTTTTATCTTCGGACGGTACTAGTGGCCTTGATCATTGGTGGGTTTGGAATTGGGACCAATCATCTTTTCAGTTATTTTCACTATCATCTGCCGGTCAATGGGATTGGTGCGCTTGAAAATTATCTCCTTGTCCTTGGTTGGATTGTTGGCTGGAGAATAGAGAATTCACGAATCAAGAAGAGGTAAGAAGGAGCAGTCGAAGGGCGGCTCTTTTTTCATCTTCAGTTTTTTCTTGACAAAGTTTGTGAAAAGGCTTACAATGGATTTGTTGAGTTTCCTGAAAAGGAAAATGCAAATCATGGAAATATAAAGGAGATTATCCTATGGCTACTATGAAAGCAGCTCGCTGGCATGCAGCAAAAGACGTTCGTATCGAAGAAGTGGAAGTACCTGAAGTACAACCACATCAAGTAAAAGTGGCAGTTAAGTTCACAGGGATCTGTGGGACGGACTTGCATGAATATTTGGATGGACCGATCTTCATCCCAACTGAAGAACATGTGTATTCTGGTCAAAAAGCACCGGTTACTTTGGGACATGAATTCTCTGGTGAAATTGTAGAAGTCGGAAGTGATGTGACTCGTGTCAAAGTTGGGGATCGCGTGACGATTGAACCAATTTTGGCAAAACATAACCTAATCGGTGACTATAACCTTGATCCAAACTTGAACTTTGTCGGCCTTGCTGCAGATGGTGGTTTTGCCAAATATTGTGTCCTTGACGGTGACATTGTCCATGTGATTCCAGATGGCTTGAGCTATGAACAAGCTGCGCTTACAGAACCTGCAGCTGTGGCTGTTTATGCCGTTCGTCAATCTGCATTGAAAACTGGGGATACAGCCGTTATCTTTGGCTTGGGTCCAATCGGTCTTTTGATTGTTGAAGCCCTTCGTGCAGCAGGAGCATCAAAAATCTATGCGGTTGAATTATCTCCTGAACGCCAAGCGAAAGCGGAAGAATTGGGAGCAATCGTTGTTCGCCCAGAAGAAGGAGAAACAATCGTCGAAGCCATCCATCGCTTGACAGGTGGTGGAGCAGATGTTTCTTATGAAGTGACTGGAGTTCCAGTTGTTTTAGGTCAAGCCCTTGCAGCTGTTCATAAAGCTGGGGAATGTATGGTCGTATCTATCTGGGAACGTGAAGCTAGCATCAATCCAAATGAATTCGCTATCCAAGAAAAATCTCTCAAAGGAATTATTGCCTACCGTCATATTTTCCCTAAAGTATTGGAATTGATGGAACAAGGCTACTTCTCTGCTGAAAAATTGGTTACCAAGAAAATTAAATTGGAAAATATCGTTGAAGAAGGATTTATTGAATTAACACAAGATAAATCTCAAATCAAGATTTTGGTTCAACCTGAATAAGCGAATAAATTTATATGAAATATATGAGGCTGAAACGTTTCGTTTCGGCCTTTTATGATACAATAAAAGTAAGGAACAGATTTAGGAGGGGACTATGTCAAAGACGATGAAAGGAACACTCATGACCTTGATCGCCGGGATCGCTTGGGGACTATCCGGAGTTAGCGGGCAATATTTAATGGTTCATGGATTTTCGGCTATTGAGTTAACAAATCTCCGTTTGCTTTTTTCTGGAATTGTCCTTATTCTTCTTTCCTACGTTGCAGATAAGGAGAAGTTTTTGGCCTTTGCCAAAGATAAATCTTCCTACCTTCCCCTTCTTATTTTTGCCTTTTTAGGATTGTTATTGACTCAGTTGACCTATTTAGAGGCGATTGCTGAAACCAATGCTGGGACTGCTACGGTGTTACAGTATCTCTGTCCAGTGGGAATTTTAGCCTATACCTGTATCATTGATAAGGTGGCCCCTACACTAGCAGAAGTGTTTTCGATGCTTCTAGCGATTGGTGGCACATTCTTAATAGCAACCCATGGTCAACTCAATCAATTGGCCATCAATCCCAAAGGTTTGGCTTGGGGAGTGGTGTCAGCATTTGCCTATGCCCTTTACATCATTCTACCTCTGAACTTAATTCAAAAATGGGGAAGCATGCTGGTGATTGGAGTTGGGATGACTATTCCAGGAATCCTAATGCTCCCTTTTAGTGGTCTTCTCTCTTCTTCTGGAAACTACAGACTCGATACCTGGATGGCCCTTTTTGGCTTGGTGGTGATTGGGACGATTTTTGCCTATACAGCCTTTCTGAAAGGAACCTCTTTGGTAGGAGCCGTTAAAGGAAGCTTGCTGGCGTCCTTTGAGCCTGTTTCGGCAGTTTTCTTTGCCTTTGTCATTATGAAGGAGCATTTTTTTATGGTTGATGTGATTGGGATGGCCATGATCCTCCTTGCAGTTCTCTTGATTTCCCTCAAGGATTTCATGATTCAAAAAGAAAAAGGAATCTTGTAAAACCAAAACCAATCATATTTTAGTTAAAAGGTTGAGACGAAGGTCTTGGCCTTTTTGTAATCCTCGCCCTCTGAGGGAGAGTTATCACTATATAGCGTATACATCGCTAGAAAAAGATGTTAAAATAGAACAAAACTTTTTTAAGGAGATGAGGATGAAAAAGATTTTTAAATGGACCCTATTTGCTGTAGCGACCTTGAGTTTAGCGGCTTGTGGAATCAGTGCTCAAAAGACAAATTCGCAGCAAGCAAAGACAGAAAAAGCAGCGAAAAGCTCCGCATCTGACGGTCAAGTCGAGGTGAGTTTAAAAGGAGGGCAATGCATCAAACCACCTGTCCTCAATGACTCAGAAGACGGAACCTATTTAGCCCTTCAATTAGAATTTAAAAATGTTGCCAAAGAATCTATCAACGTGTCAGATTCAGATATCACTATTTACGATGCGGATAATAACAAGGTCAAATTGCAGTCAGGAATTTATGACCAAACGGAAGCCTTCCAATTGCTCAAGAGTGATCAGTTGGCTAAGGATAAAAAATTAACCGGCTATATCGTTTTCCCAGTCGAAAAAGGCAAAAAATACGAAGTGCAGTATGAACGAAAAACTTATAGCTCTGATAAAAAATCCAAGCCTTTAAAATTTGCGGTGGATTCTTCTCAGTATGAGGATAAGGTGGAAGCTTCCACAATTCTAGCAGATGAATACATCAATCAAGTTTACTTCAGTGGCCAACGAAAGGTCAAAAAGGATGACGCTTTTGTTTTGGGAACTGATTTGAAAAAGGAACGCAGTGATTTCCGTGCGAAATTTGCGGCTGATTTTACTCGTCAATTGCATGATTACCAATTCCCTGAAGAAGAAGTGACCCAGTTTATCGATGCTTATGAAAAAGAAAATGCTAAGCGTGCGAAATTAACCTATAAGGTTAAACAATATCTCCCGGACAAGGTGGTCATTAGTCTAAATCCTGAGACGGTCAGCATGGAAAAGACGATCTTAAACCACATGCAGACCTTCTATCAGGAACATCGAAAAGACTATCCAGGGATCATCGAAGCGAACCAGGCTCAAAACAAAGCCTATAGAGAGGAAATGATGGCTTCTCTTGCAGATCGCCCCTTGACGACGCCGGATCGATACGACTACCAGTTGACCTTTGTTAAGAAAGATGGCAAATGGGAAGTAGAAAAAGCCTACAATAGTGATAGCTTTATGGAAAAATTCGAGGGAAATCTTTCTTAATGCTGAAGTTGGCACTCCTAGGACATGAATCTAGGAGTGTTTTTGTCTATAGCTTTAAACTATATCAAAATCCAAGAAACAGGAATTAGACGGAAACACCTATTAGTGATAAAATAATTTTAAGTTCGAAAGGAGATGAAGGCTTGTGTCTTTTTCTTATGAAGAGTTAGCAGAGATTCGCCACTATATCCACCAACACCCAGAATTGTCTGGTCAAGAATACCAGACAACCGCCTTTCTAAAAGAGCGTCTTGAAGAGTTGGGGATTCGTATTTTAGAGAGTAGATTAAAAACTGGTCTGATTGCAGAAATTGGGTCCGGCCAACCGGTGGTGGCACTTCGAGCAGATATCGATGCCCTTCCGATTTTGGAACAAACGAATCTGCCCTACCAAAGTCAGAATCCAGGCGTCATGCATGCCTGTGGCCATGATTTTCATCAAACCAGTCTTCTGGGAGCAGCAGCTCTTCTCAAGGAAAAAGAAGACCAGCTTGAAGGGACCGTACGCTTGATCTTTCAACCAGCAGAAGAAATCTCAGAAGGTGCTTCTGATGTTTTGGCAACAGGACTGTTGGAGGATGTTCAAGGAATTATTGGTTTTCACAATATTCCCCAGCTAAAAGCAGGGCAACTTGCCTTGAATGCTGGAGCCATGATGGCAGGGGTTGAGAAATTCAAGGTTACTGTGACAGGGGTTAGTAGTCATGCTGCGAGACCAGATTTAGGAGTTGACACTGTAACGGCCGTCACAACCATGGTTCAGAACTTACAATTATTAATTTCACGGACCGTTTCTCCCTTTGAAACAGCTGTTTTGTCCATTACGCACCTGGATGTGGGTTCAACCTGGAATGTACTCCCAAAATCAGGCTATTTTGAAGGAACGATTCGCTCCTTTAATCCGAGTGTGCAAAGAGAGTTGAAGGAACATTTTATTTCGATCATTCGTCATATAGCAAAAAGCCTGGAAGTGGATGTGGCTTTTGAGTGGGGAGTGACCCCGCCTGTTACCTTTAATGATGAGGAATTGACCAAAGTCGTTTGGGAAGCTTCACAAGACTTGGCTGAGGTGCTTCCAGCAAATCCATCTACAGCTGGAGAAGACTTCGCCTTTTACCAAGAACGAATTCCTGGAGTCTTTGCCTTTATCGGTTCAAATGGAGATCCGGATGCGCCAGACCTCCATCATGATCACATGACCATCGATGATGCAGCCTTTCAGGTGTCGGTTCCCTATTATGTTGAAAATGCGCAAGCTTTATTGCGGTATTTTAAAGAAAAATAAGTGTGATAAAGAAAAACTATCACCTCCATAAAAAATATATATTAGGCAAGTAAATGCTTTTTTGATAAAATTAAAAAATACTTTTAAAATGGCGTTTTATGTGCCTGAAACCAAAAAGGAGATCCTATGAATCTAAAAAAAATGATTAAGTATTCTGCTTTAGGATTAGTTGCAGTCCTTGCAACCAGTGCTTTAGTAGCATGTTCATCTGGCAAATCAGCCAGTGGGAAGAAAACCATTGAAGTTGGGACGGTTGGAACAACCAAACCCTTCTCTTATGAAGAAAAAGACGGCAAGCTAACCGGTTATGAAATCGAAGTTTTGCGTGAAATCTTTAAAGGTTCAGACAAATACGAAGTGAACTTTAACAAGACAGAGTGGTCTTCAGTCTTTGCTGGATTAGATAGTGACCGTTTCCAAATCGGTGCCAACAACATCAGCTACTCAAAAGAGCGGGAAGAAAAATACCTCTATCCAAATCCATATGCTCGTAATCCACTAGTATTGGTCGTACCAAAAGATTCTTCTATTAAATCTTTGGATGACATTGGTGGCAAGAAAACAGAAGTTGTTCAAGGAACATCTACTGCTAAACAATTAGAAGATTACAATAAAAAACATTCAGATAATCCAACCGACTTGCAATACACAGATGGAACGATTCAAACCATCATGGCCAATCTAGCGGATGGTCGTACCGATTACAAGATCTTCGAACGGATTTCTGTAGATACCATCATTCGTGATCAAGGCTATGACAACTTGAAAGTCATTGAGCTTCCAAGCGACCAACAACCTTATGTTTATCCAATTATTGCAAAAGAGGATAAAGACCTTCAAAAATTTGTCAACAAACGCATCAAGGAACTCTATGACAATGGAACCCTTGAAAAATTGTCTAAAAAATACTTCGGTGGTTCTTACCTACCAGAAGCAAAAGATATTAAAGAATAATATTTATTTAAAGGAGATTTTAAAATGAAATTGAAAAAAATTCTTGGTTTAACAGCTCTTGCAGCTATCGCAACGTTTGCTCTTGCAGCATGTGGTTCTTCAAACTCATCTAGCAAAGATGGTGAAACAACAGTTAAAGTGGGTGTCATGACTTTGAGCGACACTGAAAAAGCTCGTTGGGATCAAGTTCAAAAGAACTTGGATGACGCTAAAACAGGGATCAAATTGGAATTCACTCAATTTACAGATTACTCACAACCAAACGTGGCTGTAAAAGATGGTAGCGTAGATATCAATGCATTCCAACACTACAACTTCCTTGATAACTGGAATTCTAAAAACGACAAAGCCCTTGTTGCAGTAGCAGATACTTACATCGCTCCAATCCGTCTTTACTCTGGTACAGAAAACGGTAAAAACAAATACACTTCTATCAAAGAAATTCCTAAAGGTGGAACAATCGCTGTACCAAATGACCCAACAAATGAAAGCCGTGCCTTGTATGTCTTGCAATCAGCAGGTTTGATTAAATTGGATACCAAAGATGGACAATTGGCAAACGTATCAAATATCAAAGAAAATTCAAAAGATTTGAAGATCTCTGAATTGGATGCTTCACAAACACCATCTGCTCTTCCATCAGTAGATGCTGCTGTCATCAACAATACCTTCGTTCGTGAAGCAGGCGTTGATTTCAAAAAAGCTATCTATGTTGAAAAGAAAGACAACAACTCAAAACAATGGTACAATTTGATCGCTGCTAAGAAAGATTGGGAAAAATCTGATAAAGCAAAAGCTATCAAAGAAATCATCAAAGCCTATCACAAAGACAATGTGAAGAAAGTGATCGAAGAATCTTCAGAAGGAATGGACCAACCAGTCTTTTAAGATTCGATCTCAAGTGTATGAAGGAGGTGGAGAAGCAATTCTCTACCTCTTATCGTGTATTAGGAGGAATGCATGCCTTTTGCAACAGAAGCGGAACAAATTCGAAAATTTGAAAATGATGAGGTCGCACAACATTATTTTGAAGTGTTGCGAACCTTGATTTCAAAAAAATCCATCTTTGCTCAACAAGTAGGTCTCAAGGAAGTGGCCAACTATTTGGGGGAAATTTTTACAGCTGCAGGAGCCAAAGTCGAAGTTGATGATAGCTACACAGCCCCTTTTGTGATTGCCAAATTTTTCTCCCCAAATCCAGACGCAAAAACCATCATCTTCTATAACCACTATGATACAGTACCAGCGGATGGAGACCAACCTTGGACGGGAGATCCTTTTACCTTATCGGTTCATTACGGGACCATGTACGGTCGAGGGGTTGATGATGACAAGGGACATATCACAGCTCGTCTCACAGCTCTTCGAAAATACATTCGTGAAAGTGGCGATTTGCCAGTCAATATCACCTTTATCATCGAAGGGGCAGAGGAGTCCGCATCGACTGACTTGGATAAATACTTGGCCAAACATAAGAAACACTTGCGTGGGGCGGACCTCCTAGTTTGGGAACAAGGTACCCGAAATAATCAGGGTCAGTTGGAAATTTCCGGTGGTAGCAAAGGGATCGTCACATTTGATATGGTGGTGAAGAGTGCAGAAGTGGATATCCATTCCAGCTATGGTGGCGTGGTGGACTCTGCTTCTTGGTATTTGTTAAATGCTATCGCCAGTCTTCGTGACAAAGAAGGCCGAATCTTGGTGGATGGGATTTATGATCAGATCCAAGAACCCAATGAACGCGAGCTAGCTTTGATTGAGCAATATGCCAACAAAGGACCAGAAGATGTAGCGGAAACCTATGGTCTAACCCTTCCAATCTTGAAGGAAGATCGAAAAGAATTCCTGCGCCGTTTCTATTTTGAACCAGCCTTGAATATTGAAGGTTTTGGTTCTGGTTACCAAGGTCAAGGTGTCAAGACCATTCTTCCAGCAGAGGCACGTGCTAAGATGGAGGTGCGCTTGGTTCCAGGACTAGATCCCAAAGATGTCTTAGAAAAGATCAAGCAGCAATTGAAGAAAAATGGCTATGATCAGGTCGAATTGGTCTACACTCTCGGTGAAATGAGTTACCGAAGTGATATGAGTGCCCCATCGATTTTAAATGTTATTCAGCTGGCCAAAGATTTCTATAGAGAAGGGGTTTCAGTTCTTCCTACAACAGCGGGAACAGGACCAATGCATACGGTATTTGAGGCTTTGCAGGTACCGATGGCAGCCTTTGGAATTGGCAATGCCAATAGCCGTGACCATGGGGGCGATGAAAATGTGAAAATCGCCGATTATTACACCCATATTGAATTGATAAAGGAGTTAATAGCAAGTTATGAGTAAAGCAATGATTCAGCTGGACCACATTGATGTGACCTTCCAGCAAAAGAAACGTCAGATTCAAGCTGTCAAAGATGTGACCATTCAGATCAATGAAGGCGATATCTATGGGATTGTGGGTTATTCCGGAGCCGGAAAATCGACCTTGGTTCGGGTGATCAATCTCTTGCAAGTGCCTAGCGCCGGAACCATTACTGTGGATGGAGATGTGATTTATCAAGATCAGGTGACCTTAAAACCAGCTGCCCTAAGAGAGAAACGTCGGGATATCGGGATGATCTTCCAACACTTTAACCTGATGGCTCAAATGACTGTCGCAGAAAATGTTGCTTTCGCCCTCAAGCATTCTAAATTAAACAAAGAACAAAAGAATGAGAAAGTGGCGAAATTGTTGGAACTAGTTGGTCTAGCTGACCGTGCAGAGAATTACCCAGCCCAATTGTCTGGTGGACAAAAGCAGCGGGTAGCGATTGCGCGTGCCCTTGCCAATGATCCAAAGATTTTGATCTCAGATGAGTCAACTTCAGCCTTGGATCCAAAGACGACCAAACAAATTCTAGCTCTGTTGCAAGAATTGAACAAGAAACTTGGTTTAACCATTGTCTTGATTACCCATGAGATGCAAATTGTCAAAGATATAGCGAACCGAGTAGCTGTCATGCAAAATGGCGAATTGATCGAAGAAGGATCTGTTTTAGATATCTTCTCGAATCCGAAAAATGCCTTGACCCAAGACTTTATCACTGTTGCAACAGGTATCGATGAAGCCATGGTGAAAATCAACCAACAAGCGATTGTGAAGAACTTGCCTGATGATTCGATGTTGGCGCATCTCAAGTATGCAGGTTCTGTGACAGATACAGCCATCATCAATGATATTTACAAGCAGTACCAAGTATCTGCCAACATTTTATTTGGGAACATCGAGATCCTTGATCACACGCCTGTCGGAGAGTTGGTGGTCATCTTATCAGGTGAGACTCAAAATCTGGAAACGGCCAAAGCTGAGTTAGAAAATGCAGGAGTTTCCGTGACTATTGTGAAAGATGGGAGAAAAGCATGATCCAGTTAATTCAAACATATTTACCAAATGTCTATAAATTAGGGTGGTCTGGCCAGTATGGATGGGGAACCGCTATTTACTTGACTCTTTACATGACCGTTATTTCCTTCATTATTGGTGGATTTTTAGGTTTGATGACAGGACTTTTGTTAGTCTTGACCCGTCCAGGTGGCGTCATCGAAAATAGAATCGTTTTTCAAATTTTGGACAAGATTACTTCTTTGTTCCGCGCCATTCCCTTCATTATCTTGTTGGCCTTTATTAATCCATTGACTTACTTGCTCTTGAAAAATACCATCGGACCTACAGCAGCCCTTGTTCCATTGTCCCTAGCTGTCTTTCCATTCTTTGCTCGCCAAGTCCAAGTGGTCTTGTCCGAATTGGATGGTGGTGTGATTGAAGCGGCCCAAGCCAGTGGGGCAACCTTCTGGGATATTGTCGGTGTCTACCTTCGTGAAGGGCTTCCAGATTTGATCCGTGTAACAACCGTGACCATCATTTCCTTGATCGGGGAAACCGCCATGGCTGGTGCCGTTGGTGCAGGAGGACTAGGAACCTTAGCCATCAACTACGGAAAAAACATGTTTAACAATGATGTCATCTTTGTAGCGACCTTGTTGATTCTCATTCTGATCGTTCTGGTCCAATTTATCGGGGACTTCCTTTCGAAGAAAATTAGCCACCGTTAGGATCAGTATCCAATGAATAGAATAAATGTGAATCAAATAAAACAAGTTGGAGCCTTCACTTTCCTCTATTTTCTTGCGATTGGACTGGGGGTCTTAGTTGGAAATCTGGTCGATCATCAAGGAAATATGTTTTATGCTCCTGCCTTTTCAGCCCTGTTTGGCGGGACGATCTACCGCTATTATCTAGAAAAAATAAAAGGAGTTGGATCTATCTTTATAGTTGGCTGCGTGATCGGATCCTTCTTCCTCTTTTCGCGTCATGGTGCAGGTGCCTTTATTCCAGCCTTGATCGCCGGAAGTTTTGCGGAGATGGTCGCCTCAAGTGGTCGTTTTCGCTCGAATTTACGAAATGCCTTGTCTTTTGTTATTTTTGCCTTTGCGACAACAGGGCCCATTCTTATGATGTGGTTCTATCCAGCCAGTTACCGCATGTCGTTACTGGATCGTGGTAAATCGATAGACTATGTCAATCGGGTGATGGTATCACCAGATCTAGCGACCATCACTTGGTTTGTCCTCACGGTCATACTGGGTGCTGGATTAGGATGGGGACTATCGAACTTCCTTCTTCCATTATTGGTCAAAAAAGGAGATAAAGATGCACAATAATTTACTAGTTCTTCAGTCAGACTTTGGTTTGGTGGATGGAGCAGTATCAGCTATGATTGGGGTTGCTTTAGAAGAATCACCAACCCTTAAAATTCACCACTTAACTCATGATATTACCCCCTACAATATCTTTGAAGGGAGTTACCGTCTCTTTCAGACAGTAGATTACTGGCCAGAAGGGACGACCTTTGTTTCGGTGGTCGATCCGGGGGTCGGTTCCAAACGAAAGAGTGTGGTAGCTAAAACGGCGAAAAATCAATACATTGTCACTCCGGATAATGGCACTCTCTCTTTTATCAAGAAACATGTAGGGATTGTTGCTATCCGTGAGATTTCAGAGGTGAAGAATCGTCGAGCCAATACAGAGTTTTCTTATACCTTCCATGGCCGTGATGTCTACGCCTATACCGGAGCTAAGTTGGCCAGTGGTCATATTAGTTTTGAAGACGTCGGACCAGAACTCAGTGTCGAACATATTGTGGAAATCCCAGTGGTTGAGACGGTTCTTGAGGACAATCTTGTTAAAGGTGCGGTTGACATCCTAGATGTGCGCTTTGGTTCTCTTTGGACTTCCATTACTCGGGAAGAGTTCAATCATTTGTCACCCGAATTTGGGGAACGTTTTGAAGTAACCATCTATAACAATGACATGCTGGTTTACCAAAACCAAGTAACCTACGGTAAGTCTTTCGCCGATGTGCGAATTGGACAGCCAATCCTTTATATCAATTCCCTTTATCGTGTTGGTCTTGCCATCAACCAGGGATCCTTTGCCAAGGCCTATAATGTAGGAGTTGGGGCTTCTTGGCATATCGAGATTAGAAAAATGGAAAATTAATAGGAGATATCAAAATGAAACAGAAATCATTATTTTCAATTAAAGATGTTGTAGCTATTGGGGTTGGAGCAGCCCTCTTTGTCGTGATTGCTATGTTGCAAATCCCTGCACCTGCACCGAATACGAGCATTCAGTTGCAATATGCCCTTCAAGCTCTCTTTAGTGTAGTCTTTGGCCCAATTGTTGGCTTCTTAATCGGCTTGATTGGTCATGCCATTAAGGACGCTATGTCAGGTGGTCTTTGGTGGACTTGGATCATTTCAAGTGGTTTGTTTGGACTCTTTGTTGGTTTTTTCCGCAAACAAATCGGTGAATTCAAAGGGGAAGTGACAAAGAAAGAATTAATTGTCTTTAACGTCGTTCAAATCGTATCCAACCTTGTGATCTGGGGCTTGATTGCTCCAGTTGGAGATGTCTTGATCTACAAGGAAAGTGCCAATAAAGTCTTCCTACAAGGTATTGTTGCCGGTTCATTTAATGCTTTAACAGTAGCTGTTGCAGGTTCTCTTCTCTTGATTGCTTATGCACGTACTCAAACAAAAGATGGAAGTTTGACCAAAGATTAAATGTACAGAAGATAAGAGAGTGGGACAGAAATCGGTAATTCGTTA
>NZ_KV794427.1:0-291 GCF_001808745.1 Streptococcus sp. HMSC057G03 | reverse complement strand
AAACTCCTTGTCAATGGAAACAAACACGTACCCACAGGGTAAATGGAAATAGAAACTGATAATTTCTAGCTATCACTTCTATTCATTCCAAAAATTTTCTCACTCTGATACTTCCCCACGCCAATACAAAAAGCCTTGCAATCAAGGCTTTTCAAACTCCCTTGCGTTCAAAGGTTTCTAGGTTTTTACGAGCAGAGCAACACACTCCACGTGATGCGTCTGTGGACTCAAAAGGTTTGGGAAACCTTTTGAGGATTAACTACGTTTCACTAACAAACTTACACACTCAAC
>NZ_KV794426.1:54857-100119 GCF_001808745.1 Streptococcus sp. HMSC057G03 | reverse complement strand
CGCGCGACAACTATATTAGTATATCATGACCTTCTCTTACTGTCAACACTTTTTTTCAAAAAAATTTATTTTTTTGAAAGTTTTTTTGAAAAAAATAAAATAGAGAGGAATGCCTCTCTATTTATATTCTTGTCTGTATTTGTTTTCTTCAGCTTTGTTAGCCCATACATAATGACCTGGTTTAATTTCAACCATTTGTGGTTTATCTTCAGAATAATCATGTTGTTCTGGATCGTAGATTTTTAGAACTTTTTTACGTTCTAGAATTGGATCTGGAATTGGGACCGCTGAAAGTAGGGATTGGGTGTATGGATGGATTGGGTGGTTAAATAGCTCTTCAGTTTCTGCTACTTCTACAATAACCCCTTTATAGATAACTGCAATACGGTCAGAAATGAAGCGCACAACTGACAAGTCATGGGCGATAAAGAGATAGGTCAAGCCTAATTCTCTTTGGAATTTTTTCAAAAGGTTCAAGACCTGTGCACGTACTGAAACGTCAAGAGCTGAGATTGGTTCATCCGCAATGACAAATTCTGGTTCCATGACAAGTGCACGGGCAATACCGATCCGTTGACGTTGACCACCTGAGAATTCGTGAGGATAACGTGTCAAATGTTCTGCTAGAAGCCCAACTTCATGCATAATATTTTTTACTTTTTCCTGACGTTCTTCTTCGCTGTTAAACAAATGGTGGTTGATCAAACCTTCAGAGATAATATAATCAACTGTTGCACGTTCATTCAAACTTGCTGCTGGGTCTTGGAAGATCATTTGAATTTTACGGATCAACTCTGATTTTTCACTATGAGAGTTTTTTCCGTTGATCTTGCGACCGTCATAAATAATTTCTCCAGCACTTGTATCATTCAAACCGATGATCGCACGCCCAATTGTTGTCTTACCACTTCCTGATTCACCAACAAGAGAGAAAGTTTCTCCCTTATTAATGAAAAAGTTGGCGTTCTTTACAGCAACGAATTTTTTACTTCCTTCACCGAAGGAAATTTCTAAATCTTTAATTTCAACTAATTTTTCAGTCATTTCCTTCCTCCTATTCTGTAATGTGAGTGAAGCCCATTTTTGAGCCAATCTTTTCGTGAAGGTTATCGATTACTTCTGGTTTATGAACTTTTGGTGCATCTGGATGGAGCAACCAGGTCTTAGCCCAGTGAGTATCTGTAACTTTAAAGGCGGGTGCTTCTTCTTCAAAATCAATTTGCATCGCATAGTCTGAACGAAGAGCAAACGCATCTCCTTTGATTGGAGCATACAATGATGGTGGAGTCCCTGGAATAGAATAAAGATCACCATCTGAGGTTGACAATTGAGGCAAGCTTGAAAGCAAACTCCATGTGTATGGATGTTTTGGATCATAGAAAATTTCTTCTACTTTACCAAACTCAACGATTTCTCCAGCATACATAACGGCTACTTTATCAGCAATACTTGCAACCACACCTAAGTCGTGGGTGATAAAGATAACTGTAAATTGGTATTCTTTTTGAAGGGATTTCAACAAATCAATGATTTGCGCTTGAATGGTTACGTCAAGAGCTGTTGTAGGTTCGTCACAGATCAAGATATCTGGACGGCAGGCCAAGGCAATCGCAATAACGATCCGTTGGCGCATCCCACCTGAATATTGGAATGGATATTCGTCAAAACGACGTTCAGCATCCGGAATTCCAACTTTCTCCATATAGTCCAAAGCCATTTCTCTAGCTTCTTTAGCTGTTTTCCCTTGGTGTTTGATAATGACTTCAGTAATTTGTGAACCAATTGTATTGATTGGGTCCAAACTTGTCATTGGGTCTTGGAAAATTGTAGCGATTTTAGAACCACGAATATTTTCCCAATCTTTATTGGATGCCAAATCCGTCAATTCTTGGCCACGGTACTTAATCGAACCTTGAGCAATACGGCCGTTATCTTCTAACATTCCGGTGAATGTTTTTGTCAAAACTGATTTTCCTGAACCTGACTCACCAACCAAGGCAAGAACTTCACCTTCTACTAGCTCAAGCGATACGCCACGAATAGCTGTCAATACGCGATCGCGCACGTCAAATTCCACTACGATATCTTGAGCAGATAAAATAATATTGTTATTTGATGTCATATCTACTCCTCCTATCTATGTGTACGTGGGTCGCTGGCATCGGCCAAGTTTTGTCCGACGATAAAGAATGACAAGGATACTAAAATCAAAACAGTAAGCGGAATCCAGAATAGGTAAGCATTTGTAGTTACGTTTTGAGAATAGTCAGAAATCAACCGTCCCAAACTTGGAACTGTGATTGGAAGACCAAGTCCGAAGAAGGAAAGGAAGGCTTCGTAAGAAATAAAGCTTGGAAGCAACTGTGATGTTTGTGTCACGATAACAGATACCAATTGAGGCAAAATGTTTTTCGTAACAATTTTCAAAGTTGGTGTTCCTAATGTTCGGCTGGCAAGGTTGTACTCCAAATCACGGTAACGCATGATTTGGACACGAATGGTATAAGCAATTCCGATCCATCCGGTTAAGGACATGGCAAGAATCAAGTTCCAGAAACCAGATCCCATTGAGTAAGTCAAGACGATAACGATCAACATAAATGGAATGTTTGAAATAACGTTATAAACTTCCATCATGATACGGTCGATAGATTTTGAGATCCCCCAAATTCCGCCTACGATGACTCCGACAACCACGTTAATAACAGTGGCGATGAAGGAAATGATAATTGAATTCCGAGCACCAAACCAAACTCCATCAAAGAGGGATTTACCGTTATTATCTGTACCAAATAGTGCTTTCCCACTTGGTGGATTCAAACGTGCTGAAAAGTCATTTACCTTACTTACGTCGTTGTAATCAAAATTTGAAAACATCGGGTAGACAAAACTCATCAAGAGAATCCCAATCAAAATAGCAAGCATAATGATCGTGGTTCTTTTTTTCAAGAATTGTCTGAATACAGATTTCCAGTATGAATACGCTGGAGCATCGATTACTTCAGAGGCAAAGTCATCGCGTTTTACAAACTGAAATTTATTTTTATCGATTGTAGCCATTATTTGCCTCCTTTCGTATTCGTTAATTTAATCCGTGGATCAAGCACTGTCATCAAGATATCACCTAACATGGCAGCAAAGATACCAAGTGATGTGAAGATGAAGACAAGTCCGATGACCATGGTGTTGTTTGATGCTTTAATAGAGTCAATCAACATTTTACCCATACCTGGGAAAGCGAAGACTGTTTCAGTAAGTGTCGCACCTGAGATAACTCCAATGATAGAACCTGGAATACCAGATACCAATGGAACCATCGCATTTTTGAAGATGTGTTTTCTTGAGATCTCACGTTCTGACAATCCTTTTGAACGAGCAAAACGGACGAAATCTTGCGAGTGGATATCGATCATGTAACGACGAATCCAAACTGCGATAAATGGCGCACTCAACAAACCAAGAATCAGAGATGGCAATACATATGAACGCCAATCCTGTGCTCCAAGTACTGGGAATGAGTCTGGAAGTCCAACAAATGAACCTGCTAGACGCACAATGTAAACAAGGGCAATAGTTGGAAGAGACATCATAAATGTCAAGGTTGCTGTTGAGATACTATCAAACCATGAGTTCTTGAACAGCGCCATGTATGATCCTAATGGGATCGCAATCAAGTAAGCAATCGCAATACCAATCAAACCAATGATTGAAGAAGATGCAATCATGGATGGATTCTCATAGTTGCTCAACGTTGCTGTATAAGCGTCCCCTTTACCAAATCGACTGATGTCTTGTGAGTCTGCCTTACTTGGTGATTTGTAGGTACGTGAGTAGATATCGATGGAAGATGTCTTTTTACCTGTTGGGAAGTTCACTTCACTCTTCTTAGTTGTTCCTTGTCCTTGTGTAATAACTTGAAGAACAGGGGTATTTGAATAAGTTGGATATGAATTTCCAAGGTTTAAGGTCACAAAGTTTTGGTGTACATATGGGAATTGACCATTAAAGTACAAGAGGTATTTGTGTTTCGTACCAGAACCTACAACTGACCAACCAATAGATGGATCATTTTCAATACGGATATAGCGTTTAAGATTTGGATTTGAGGCATCTTTCACCCAACCTGGATGATCAAATTGAATCAAATTTGCATAGAAACTGATGACACGTTCAAAAACCGGAATTTCACGCACCGCATAAAAAGACTTACTTTCTGGGAAACGTTTCAACTGCCAACCATGACCTAATTTGTTAATGTATTCTTTATAGATCTTTTCATTAGCAGTAGTCGCATCAACTGTTACAGAAGAATCTTCTTTACTTGCTTTTTGTTGCAAGCTCTTTGAATCCATGTATTCCAAATAACCCATGCGATCGTAGACAGTATTTTCGTAGTTGATCTTCGAATCTTTTGTCTTCGCTACTTTATTGTAGTTAGGGTCATTTTTAAAGATGAGATTTCTCGGTGTTAGCGTATAGATAATCATGTAGGTTAATGTCGTGACGAGAAAGATCGACACTAACGAACGCAAAATACGCATAAAAACATATTTTTTCATATTTCATTCCTTTAATGTCCAAAAGAACTTTCTCCCCTAGAAGAGAAAGTTCTAATGAAAAGCAATAATTTAATTATTTAACGTGTTTTTCAAGATCTTGTTGAGCTTTTTTGTTTGACTCAGCTTTTTCTTTTTGCCATTTTTCACGTGCTTGTTCGTATTGTTTCTTAGTGACAGGTTCATCCTGAACTTCAACATATTTGAAGTATGCTGATCCTTTGTTACCTGTTTGAGATGATGGGCCAGAGAATGGAACTACTTTGGAAACAACAGTTGCTGCACCTGTACTTGACATTGTAGGAATTACCAAGGCACTGTCACTCAACCAAGCTTGAGCAGCTGCGTATTTTTCATAACGTTTAGCTACATCAAGTGATTCGCTATTAGCGTCTGCAAGAAGTTTTGCATACTCATCCAAGCCAACTGCTTTGGCTGAAGCATTATCTACACCACCTGCAAAACCAAGGTAGACTTTTGTTTGGTCTTCTGATGATGGTTGAAGAGTATCAAGGTAAGTTGATGGATCATCATAGTCTGGGTTCCATCCAACCAATCCTTGAAGATCCCAATCTGCATCTGCAGCTGATGGAACATTCAATGTGATGTTCAACACTTCGTCTGAGTCCATCATTTGAAGGTCAAGAACGACATTGTCTTTACCAAGAGTATCTTCCACTGTTTGTTTCAATGATTGCATCCGTGAAACAAAGTTTGTAGAGTTTTGTGCTACTGGTACGTCAATATGAATTGGGAATTGAACGCCATCTTTTTGAAGTTCAGCTTTTGCTTTTTCAAGTTGTGCTTTTGCTTTGTCTTTGTTGTAAAGACCATCTTGACCATCTGCTAGGTTGACACCTTTCCATTGATCACCATATGTGCTCAATTTATCTGCAACCACATCTCCAAAGTCTTTTCCATTTACTTGCACAAAGGCTGGAGCTGTGTAGGTGTTACGGATAGCTGGTTTAGCAAATGCTTTACTATTTACTTGTGCTGAGTAGTTTTCACGATTCAAGGCAAAGGTGATAGCTTGACGGAAATCTTTGTTCAAGATTGCTTTCTTAGTCGCAGTCTTTTCAGCATCTGATTTCTTAGCAGTGTGTTTGTATGATTGACGGTCAATGTTGAAACCAAGAACCGCTACCCCTGAACCAGCCGGTGTATTATAGATGTTGTCTTTGTATTTTTTAGATACAGTTGCAAAGTTTGAACTTGCTGGGAATAGACGAGCGACTGTATAAGCACCATCAGAGAAACCACGCGCCAATGAATCTTGGTCTGATCCATCATAATAAGTGAATTTCACTTCTTTAAGGTGAACGTTTTTCTTATCCCAGTAGTTGTCATTCTTTTCAAATACAACAGATGATTTTGAAGTGATTGATTTAAGAAGGAAAGGTCCGTTTGCAAGGATTGATTTCACATCGTTTGGTTGACCAAAATCATCTCCCTTACTCTTCAAGAAATCTGTGCTAATTGGGAACAAGATTCCGTTTGTTGTTTTAGAGTTCCAGAAAGTTTCTGGTTTGTTCAATGTGTACTGAAGTGTGTAATCGTCTACAGCTTTGACACCAACTTGGCTGAAGTCTGTGATTTTCCCTTGGACATAATCATCCAAGCCTTTGACAGAACCTTGAACAAGTGAAAGGGTTTCAGATTTTTTATCAGCAGCGTGTTTCAAACCAGTCACGAAGTCTTTAGCAGTCACTTCGCCATGTTCTTCACCATCTGCATCGTACCATTTAACACCCTTACGAATCTTGTAGGTATAAGTCAAACCATCTTTTGAAACAGACCAATCTTCCGCAAGTGATGGTACGAGATTACCATACTTGTCATTTGCCATCAAACCATCTACGACGTTTGTAGTGATATCATGTGTAGCAGCTTTAGAAGACACAGTGTAGTCCAAAGTTTGAGGATCATCTGTGTAGATATAACCATAGTTTTTGTCTTCGCCTGAGCTTGCTTTACTAGTATTAGAACCAGAACATGCAGCTAACAATCCAGCTGCAAGGAGTGTTACTCCGGCAACTGCGAATACTTTACCTTTTTTCATAGGAATTCTCCAATAGTTTTTTTAGATTTGTTTAAGATTATATCACAAGTAGAAAAAAAAGTAAACTAAATTTTCTGAATATTTGCTTCAATCCCATCCAAAAACCTTGCTATGATTGACTTTTTAGCCTAATTGATGATTTTACGATTTTCCATTAATCATTTGTATGATACAATAGAGAGGACTAAGCAACGAGGAAACAACTGTGAAAAAATTCTTTCTTTCTTTTTTAACCTTCATCCTGCTGTTATGCAGTTTACCTTATCATGTCGTTCTAGCAGACGATCTAGATCTTCCTGCTCAAAGTGCTATTGCTGTTGAAGCTGATACAGGTAAAATCTTATATGAAAAGGATTCGGAGAAAAAGCGAGATGTGGGGGGACTATCTACACTCTTGACTACTTATCTGATTTTCGAAGCCATTCATGAAAAAAAACTTTCTCTAAAAGATCCTATCAAATTGTCTGAGAAAGCTCTGGCCTTAAATGATATCGAAGGTGCTGGTACTCTTCCTATGGAAGCGAACCAATATACGGTTGAACAGTTATTGACTGCTCTTTTAGTTGGAAATTCTAGTACTGCTGCCTTGGCCTTAGCTGAGAAAGTGGGGGGCTCTGAGAAAAGCTTCGTTGAAAAAATGAAGCAGAAACTTTCTGAATGGGGCATTCAATCTCCTCATTTAATTAATGCTACCGGATTAAATACTCAAACCATCAGCGGAGATCCTGACGGGAAAGGAGACGAAAATCAATTGAGTGCTTATGATATTGCTGTCATTGCCAAGCACTTACTCCAGGATTTTCCTGAAGTGACCAAATATACTTCAAAACCCACTGCTCTTTTTTCAAACACGCAGATTGAAAACCCCAACCTGATGCTAGAAGGCATGCCGAATTACCGGTCGGGAGTCGACGGCCTTCGGGTCAGCAACTCTACCAAAGGTGGTATCACATTTGCTGCATCAACGACGCAAAATGGCATCCACATGATCACGGTTGTCCTAGGAGTGGAGGCAGTTGACGGTGATCCATATGCACGCTTTGTGGCTACTTCTTCTCTGATGAACTACGTGGTACGAACCTTTGTTTCTTCCATTGTCGTCAAAGAAGGAGATCCCTACGGAAAAAGTAAGGCAACTGTCATGGACGGGAAGTCCGAGACTGTTTTAGCTGTTGCAAAAAAAGACTTCTATATCGTTGAAAAGCAAGGCAGTCAAGCGGAACCAAAAATTCAATTCAAGAGTAACCAAGAATCATTCCGAGCACCTGTCAAATCAGGCACAAATCTTGGAAAATTACACTACACTGATCCAGATAAAATCGGACGTGGCTACTTAGAAGATCAAGAGCCAACGGTCGATATGGTATCGGGAAGAACCATTGAGAAAAGCTTTTTCTTAAAGGTTTGGTGGAATGAATTTGTTCGTTATGTCAACGAAAAGCTATAAGCAAAAAAATCACAATGGAGTCAAATCCATTGTGATTTTATTTTGCTATTAAAACGAATTATCCTACAGATCCTTCCATTTCGTAGCTAATGAGTCGGTTTAACTCAACGGCGTATTCCATTGGAAGTTCTTTTGTAAAGGGCTCTACAAATCCCATGACAATCATTTCTGTCGCTTCTGATTCAGACAAACCACGACTCATCAAATAATACAGTTGTTCTTCTGAGATTTTTGAAACCTTGGCTTCGTGCTCCAAAGCAACTTGTGAGTTGTGGATTTCATTAAATGGAATCGTATCTGATGCAGATAAATCATCCATGATAATGGTGTCACACTCGATGTGAGAAACTGATTTCTTAGAGTTCTTGTTGAAAGTCACTTGTCCACGGTAGTCTACCTTTCCGCCACCCTTCGCGATGGATTTGGATACGATAGACGAGCTAGTGTGAGGGGCATTGTGGATCATCTTGGCACCTGTATCTTGGTGTTGACCTGCATTCGCAAAGGCAATGGACAACATGGTCCCACGCGCTCCTTCTCCATCTAGATAAACAGATGGGTACTTCATGGTTGTCTTCGCTCCTAAGTTCCCGTCGATCCACTCAACTGTAGCATCTTTTTGAGCTTTGGCCCGCTTGGTGACCAAGTTGTAGACATTGTCCGACCAGTTTTGGATGGTCGTGTAACGCATATAAGCACCATCTAAGGCAAAGATCTCAACAATCGCTGCATGCAGGCTATTGCTTGAGTAGGTCGGCGCTGTACAGCCTTCCACATAGTGAACACTTGCTCCCTCATCCACGATAATCAAGGTACGCTCAAACTGACCTGTATTTTCATTGTTGATACGGAAGTAAGTTTGAAGGGGAACGTCTACTTTTACGCCTTTTGGTACATAAATGAAGGTTCCACCAGACCAGACTGCTGAGTTGAGGGCAGCCAATTTGTTATCCGTTGGCGGTACCAACTTCGCAAAATACTGTTTGAAAAGGTCTGGGTATTCTTTTAGGGCAGAATCCGTATCGGTAAAGATAATCCCTAACTTTTCAAACTCTTCTTTCATATTGTGGTAAACCACTTCTGATTCATACTGAGCAGAAGCCCCTGCTAAGTAAGCACGTTCTGCTTCAGGAATCCCGATACGCTCAAAGGTTTCCTTGATTTTCTCTGGAACTTCGTCCCATGAACGGGCAGGTTTATCCGAAGGTTTTTGATAATAGATCAAATCATCAAAGTCAATTTCTGATAGATCGGCTCCCCAGGTTTGCATGGGCATCTTTTTGAAGGTTTCAAAAGATTTCAAACGGAATTCGAGCATCCATTCTGGTTCATTTTTTGCTGCAGACAATTCACGAATAACCGCTTCATTCAATCCCTTCCCGGTAGAGAGAATGGGTTGAACGTCATCGTGAAATCCAAATTTATATTCACCGAGATCAATTGGTTTCGGTTCGACTCTTTCTTCAGCCATAATTTCCTTTCTTTCTCTGTTTCTTCTTTTAATTATTTGCTACGTTCGATCGCTTTTTTAAGAGCATTCCAGGAGAGGGTCGCACATTTAATCCGTTGTGGGAATTTTGAGACTCCAGATAAGAAGGCTGCGTCTCCCAATTCCTCTTGGCGAGGATCTGACTGGCCTTGGACCATTTCTGAAAAAACCTGTGCCAATTCTTCGACTTCCTCTTTTGTTTTTCCCATTACAGCATCTGTCATCATACTAGCTGAAGCCGTTGAGATCGTACAGCCTGAATTCACAAAGGCAATATCTTCCACCCTGTCATTCTCATCAAATTTCACACTTAACTGGATCACATCTCCACAAGTTGGATTGTTGAGTTGGATCTGATCAACATCTTCAATTTGTCCTTGGTGGTGGGGGTGTTTTGAATGATCGGCTACGACCGCCATGTACAGCGAATCTAATTTAGAAAGTGCCATTGAAAAACTCCTTTGCTTTGATCAATGCCTCAATTAATTTATCACAGTCCGCTTTGGTGTTGTAGATATAAAAACTTGCTCTCGTTGTCGCTGGAACTTGTAGGTATTGAAGGAGCGGTTGTGCACAGTGGTGACCTGCACGAACGGCAATCCCTTCATAATCTAATGCTGTTGCTAAGTCATGCGGATGGAGATCTCCTAGATTGAAGGAAATGACGCCAGAACGTTGGGCTAAGTCTTGGGAACCATAGATGGTCAAGCCTTCAATAGCCTGTAATTTTGGAAACACATAGGCAATCAATTCATGCTCATGGGTTTCTACCTGGTCCATTCCCAACTCCTCTAAATAATCGATCGCTGCACCAAGACCAATTGCACCAGCCATATTAGGGGTTCCAGCTTCAAATTTCCAAGGCAATTCCTTCCAAGAGGCAGATTGCTCGTAAACAAAGTCAATCATCTCGCCCCCAAACTCGATCGGAGACATTTGCTCTAAGATTTCTTCCTTCCCATAGAGGACACCAATCCCTGTTGGTGCAGCCATCTTGTGGCCAGAAAAAGCAAAGAAATCCGCATCTAAGTCTTGTACATCAATGGCCATATGAGGGGTTGATTGAGCCCCATCTACGACCATGATCGCTCCAACTTCATGAGCTAATCGAGCAATTTCCTTGATCGGATTGACCACCCCTAAGACATTCGAAGCATGGATGATGGAGACAAATTTTGTCTTCTCACTAAGCTTGCTCTTTAAGTCCTGCATATCCAGTAAGCCATCTTTTAGATAGACATAGACCAGTTTTGCTCCCGTCTTCTTGCAGGCTTGCTGCCAAGGAATGATATTGGAGTGATGTTCCATGATGGAAATCAGGACCTCATCCCCTTCCTTTAGGACTTCTTCTGCGTAGCGGGCTACCCAGTTGAGTCCGGTCGTTGTCCCTCTTGTAAAGAGCACTTCCTTGGTTGATGAAGCATTGATAAATTTTCTGACTTTCTCACGCGCTGCCTCATAGGCTGCTGTCGCTCGTTCAGCCAAAGTATGGACTCCACGATGAACATTGGCGTTATCTTGCAAATAATAGTGATTAACTGCTTCAAGAACACGTTTAGGTTTTTGCGTCGTCGCTGCATTATCTAGATAAACCAAAGGCTCATCGTGAACTAGTTGATCGAGAATGGGAAAATCTTGAGCAATCGTATTTTTATCTAGCATTGTTTCTCCTTAGCGTTGAGATAACTTTTCTTCGATGGTCGCAATCATTTCATCACGTACTTCTTTAACTGGGATTTCAACAATAACAGATCCCAAGAAACCACGCACCACTAAGCGTTCTGCTGTGTGTTGATCCAGACCACGACTCATAAGGTAGTACATATCTTCTGGATCTACCTGACCAATCGATGCAGCATGGCCTGCTGTAACGTCATTTTCATCAATCAAGAGGATTGGGTTAGCATCTGAACGCGCTTGATCCGACAACATCAAGACACGGCTTTCTTGCTGGGCATCTGCTCCTTTAGCCCCCTTGATAATATGACCGATTCCATTGAAGGTCAAGGTTCCTTTTTCAAGAATAACCCCATGTTGTAAGATATTTCCGATCGAGTTGCAACCAAAGTTGGTCACACGTGTGTCAATTCCTTGCACCTGACGACCGCTTGATAAGGCAAC
Organism: Streptococcus sp. HMSC057G03; assembly: GCF_001808745.1. Lineage (NCBI taxonomy): Bacteria > Bacillati > Bacillota > Bacilli > Lactobacillales > Streptococcaceae > Streptococcus > Streptococcus sp. HMSC057G03. The sequence continues at coordinate 88,444 of NZ_KV794426.1, read as the reverse complement.
GACCTTCAAATCTGCATGACTTCCGTTTCCAACCAAGTCACTGTCAAAGTCTGCAACCACGTTGCCTTCATTCATGACACCGATAGCCCAATCGATGCTAGCATCCTGGCCTAGTTTTCCACGGCGACTAATGTAGGCTGTAACATTTTCACCAAGGCGGTCAATCGCTGCAAATTTCACTTGGGCACCTGAGCGGGCGATCACCTCAACCGTCACATTAGCAGTTGCTTTTTCTGAGCCATCACCTTTTGATTCTAAGCGTTCCAAATAGCTGAACTTACTGTTTTTGCCTGCGATAATCAAGATGTGTTTGTTAAAAGGTACATCACTATCACTATCCTGATAAAAAATCCCTTCAATTGCTTCTGCAATCTCAACATTATCTGGGATATAGAGGATCGCCCCACTATTAAAATAAGCTGTGTGGTAAGCTGCCAGCTTGTCATCATCGTATTTGACCGAAGACATAAAGTAGTCTTCTACCACCTGCGGAATTTCTTCTAGGGCAGAATGGAAATCTGTGAAAAGAACTCCTTGGTCTGCCAAGGCTTGTGGCACCTGTTCAAATACAGTTTGGGTTCCAACTTGGACTAATTTTAAATTTGAATCGAGGGCTGTAAAATCGGGAACATTGGCAGAAGCCTCGCTTTCTGTGATCGTTCCATCCCCAAGATTCCAGCGGTGGAATTTGACGCGTTCAATGGCTGGCAATTCCAACTGATCGATCTTGTCAAAAGCTTTTTTTCGTAAATCTTGCAGCCAGCTTGGCTCAGCATGCAGTTCCGAAAAGAGGGTAATATTTTCAATACTCATTTTTTTCTCCTAATAAAGATACTATCTGTTTGATTTTATGACAACATTAGATCACTTGTCATCAGGTTATAGTTCTTCTTTATAGTCGTAACCGAGTTCTTCTGCGAGTTGAGCATAGCCTTCACGTTCCAAGCGTGCAGCCAATTCCGGTCCACCTGAAAGCACGACACGGCCTTCCATCATCACATGAACGACGTCAGGAGTAATATAGTTCAACAGACGTTGGTAGTGGGTGATGATCATAGCTCCAAAACCTTCACCTCGCATTGCATTAACCCCTTTAGATACGACTTTAAGAGCATCGATATCCAAACCAGAGTCAATTTCGTCCAAAAGGGCAAATGTTGGCTCCAACATCAACAATTGAAGGATTTCATTGCGCTTTTTCTCACCACCTGAGAACCCTTCGTTCAAATAGCGTTCTGCCATTTCTTCTTTCATGTTGAGCAGTTCCATCTTTTCATCCAATTTTTTGATGAAATCACGAATAGAGATCTTCTCGTCCTCTTCTTTACCAGCATTCATGGCTGCACGTAAAAATTCTGCATTGGTAATTCCTGGGATTTCTGAAGGGTATTGCATGGCAAGGAACAAGCCCATCCGTGCACGTTCATCTACTTCCAATTCCAAGATGTTGACACCATCAAACAGAATCTCCCCTTTGGTTACTTCATAATTCGGATTTCCCATAATGGCAGCTGACAGAGTAGATTTCCCTGTTCCGTTTGGTCCCATGATGGCTGCGATCTCACCAGTTTTTAGGGTCAGGTTTACACCTTTTAAAATTTCTTTGCCTTCAATTTCAACGTGAAGGTCTTTAATTTCTAATGTCGACATTGCATTCCCTTTCTTTTTACTTTGAAGTCTAGAAGGTTCTCAAAGCAAAGATCCCTTCATCACAAAGTATTTTTTTACCTTTCAAGTATATCAAAAAAAAGCCTAAATGGCTTTTCTTTTGATTAGAACTATTCTTATTTAGTTTTTTCTTTTCTTTTTTGACGAACTTCCTCCCGGTAGGAAGAATTCCCTATATAGCGCAGAACATTTAACAAAGGACTATGATGTGGCCCCAATACCCCAATCAATTCTGCTAACAACTCTACTCCAAACAAGAGCCCGATCACTAGTAGGACGCCCCCAATGCGACTCGAGATGTTGAGCAAGAGAGAAATCAAGGAGAAAATCATCGAAATTCCATAGATCACAAGTACAGTTCCCCGATGTGTCAAGCCCAGAGAAAGAAGTCGGTGGTGCAAGTGATTGCGATCCGGTTTATAAAATTTTTGACCAGATAGGGTCCGACGGATAATGGCTAAAAAGGTATCTGTAATCGGCACTCCGAGGATAATCATTGGCGTGACTACCGCAACTGCCGTTGCATTTTTCAAGCCTTGCAAGGACAAGACAGAAATCATAAATCCGATAAACAGGGCACCGGTGTCTCCCAGATAGAGAATGGCCGGATGGTAATTAAAGGGAAAGAAGCCAGCGATGGACGCAACCAAGACAAAGATCGTCATGGTCAGAAAGAGATTGGGTACTGGTAGAAAGAAATAGGACACAATCCCCATTGTCACTAGGGAAATAATAGAGACCCCACTCACCAAGCCATCTAATCCATCAATCAGATTGACCGCATTGGTAATGGCAACAATCCAAATCACTGTCAAAAGATAAGAAAGCCACGGTTCAAAATGAAGTAAGGGACCACCAAATGGAATCTTGAAATCATTCAGCCGAAAATCTGTCAAAAACCAGACTAGACTCGCTGCCAGCAGGATACCGATCATCTTTTTCTTGGCTGACAACTCTTTTACATCATCGATCAAGCCTGTGAGAGCGATAATCCATCCTGCGCCTACGATCGGCAAGGTATAGGATAGGTAACTTTTGATTGGTGCGGTGGTGGATGTCAGCATAGGAATAAACACAAGAGTCGCAATTGAAAAAGCAATCACGATAGACAGTCCACCCGCGCTTGGCATGGGCTTGGTATTGATCCGACGCGCATTCGGATAATCTACGGCATCAATCTTAAAGGAGAACAAGCGAACCAAGGGCGTCAATACCAAGGCAATCATAAAAGTTCCAATCAGCACCAGAACAAATTGCAAGGAAAAAGACATCATAAGCTAGCAACTTTCTTCAAATTCTCAATCGCACCAGACACCATTAGTAAGTGACCATGTTCCTGCAGAACAGCTCGTGTCACTTCTGAATCATCCGCATACTCCCGAATGATGGCAAGTAACCAGGTTGGATATTGATTTGGTTGATCCTCTGTATCGATCAAGACGGTTAAATAATAATCAGATCCCATTTTGTATAATTCAGAGGTATCCACTGGAAAGCTGACCGTTTTTGAAAAGGCAACTGCTTGCTGGATATTTGAAAAACGCAAAATGTAATAAATATACTGACTTACTGGTGCTTCAGATGTAGGATCTTGTTCTTGATTGTCCCGCAACTCTTCTTGTTCCAAATGGTGAATAGCTTCTGCATCCCCTTTTGTCTTATCAGAGATGGTTTTTTCCAGGGTTTTGATAAATTCATCTGGCGTCATGCGCGACAACTCTTCCATATCAGGAAGATCTGACAAATCCTCAAAATCCAATTGTTGGTCAATTTTTGATTTGGTAACAAAAACATCCAGTTTATCTGGTTTTGGTGTCACACGAAAACTAAGCATCCCGCTATCCAGGAAGCTTTCTGGCATTTCGAGTTCATCCAAAATGGCGTAGAAAAACTCTTCTGTTTTTTCTTGTGGGACAAGGAAATCAGCAATTTCCATCCCACGTTCTTCTAAGTCTTCTAGTTGGATCGTGATCTTAATAGTTGAATCACTAATTTGCTTCATCTTCATAGCATAACCTCATACTTCTAGTCTTACTATTATACTAAAAAATTGGATAGAATTCAAAAAAAGGATGCATAGAAAAGAGGTCGGGACAAAAGTCTCCAACCTCGAAAAATAATTTGATCAAGTTCAACCGTTCTCTTAGAAAATAACACGGAAGAGTCCATACAATAGCAAGATGGAACCAAGAACAATCCGGTATTTCCCAAAGACGGTGAAATCATGATTTTTCACATAATCTGTCAAGAAGCGGATAGCGTACATGCTGACCACAAAGGCCACTCCCATCGCTACCAGTAGAATAAAGAGTTGCCCCAGTGCTAGTGAATGTCCGCCAAGAGCGAATTTTCCAACCTTTAAGAGGCTAGCGCCAAACATGGCTGGGATCCCTAAATAAAAGGTAAATTCTGTCACCACTGGACGACTAACACCATTGATCAAGCCGCCTACAATCGTAGCACCTGAACGGCTTGTTCCTGGAAATAGCGATAAAACTTGGAAGAGTCCGATATAAAGAGCTGTTCGATAAGGGAGCTTATGCAATTCCGTTACTGCTGGCTCAACCTGTTCTCGTCTTTCCAGATAGATAAAGGCAATCCCGTAGGTGATCAACATAATCGCAACGGAAATCGAATTGTGAAAATGCGCCTCAAACCAATCATCCAATTTAAAAACAAAGACAAGCGGGAGCGTTGCAACCGCAACTTTTGCCCATAATTGCCAGGTCCGACGTACTTCTAGTGGAGATTTACCAGGTTTGAAGGGATACAATTTATCGAAATAAATCACCACAACCGCTAGGATCGCTCCCAATTGGATCACAACATTGAACATCTCCATAAAGGCTGGATCTTGATTTTTAAACTGCACAAAATCCTGTAACAGAATCAAGTGACCTGTACTTGAGATCGGTAACCATTCTGTAATCCCCTCGACAATCCCAAAAAGAACCGCCTTGATTAATTCGATCAGAAACATCTTTTTCTCCTAAACTTACATTTGCTCTATTATATCATAATTCTATGGACTGGACCAGGCCTTCTAAACTAGAAGGGAAAGAGCGACCAAGACCATTCTTAGTGCTACTTAGAAGGCACCAAAGCCTCCTCCGCCTCCTCCGCCAGAGAAACCTCCTCCACTACCAGAGGAAACTGTGAAATGACTAGCTGTCGATGCTGTCGATCCATAAGTAGACATGGCATGACTTGAGTGGGTCACATCATGATAGAACGGGGTGTAAACGAAGGCGTTTAAGGCTTGATTTTCTAAATGAATATTCCGAAGCTTCATGACCTTTGTGACCTGATCAGCTACACCATACAAGGCCGCATAGATCAATAAGCGATTCCATAGGACCAGAGACTGCAACTCTGCATCGTTGAGGTGGGCAATCTCTTTCAACATCCGACCAAAACTATCCCAGTAATAGCGTTGCTCAGCACCCGCAAGATTGACAACACCATCTCGTAGGTAGGCTTTAAAGACACCATTGAAGCGCACTGGCATAAACCAAAGTATGAGGATCCCTATCAAACAAGGAACAGAGAACCAACCCATCCCAAAGATAGCAAAGATTTCTGCTCCAAGAGCGATAAACCAAGCAGCCCAACCAAAGAAGAGACTTCGTCTAGCTTGCGCTTCTTCTTTTGCTTCTAAAGGGCGATAGTAGCTTGGCAAATGGAGATCTTCCACCTTGCGATGAACATCTCGGGCCACTTGGTTGACAGCCGTATCAAAACGAGCCTGAGCCTTACTTCCTAGTGAACGAATCGCATCTTGATCTGCTTTTTTGGCATGTTTGTATACATCATCACTGAATTCATAATTCTCAAAGAGACGGTTAACAGGACAGGAAACTTGATCCCCAAAAGCCATATTCATAAAGGAGCGTTCAAAATCATCCACATGTCCATGAGACTTTCTGGTCAAAACGACTTCATTTCCTTGTTGCTCGTAGACAATCACTCCACGATCCATCAGATCCAGCAAAGTAGCTTGAAGCATTTTTTCAAATGTGAATACTGGCGGAGTCGCCTTCTCTTTATTGGTTGGGGAAGCCTCGTCTAATTCGGCTGAATAAACAACCGAGCTCATAACAAGAGGTGCAATATCCTGTGGAATCTCATAAAGACGAGTATCAGTCGGATAAGTCACACCAGGCCAAATCATTTTTTTGAACCGTTTGCGACCCAAGAGAGAAAGAAGCCAGAGTGCAATAATGAAGGCTGGCAAGATCCAGTTCCAAAACATGCGTGTCCAGTATTTTTCCTGTTCAATTTTAGCTTGGTTCTTGTGAAATTCATCCAATTTGGTCAATCCTGTATTTCGACCAGAATCATATAAGGTAGTTAGGTCTGACTTCAACCAGTAACCATACAACTCCACAGCCTTTCCTTTACCTAGGTTATAGAAAGTAGCAGAATAGATTCCATCTTCTTTCTTTACAGTCACATCCGGTCCCATAAAGGCTGTATGGATATACAGTTCCGATTGGGCATTAGCTGGTGCAAACTTAGGAATAACACGAAATTGAACCTCGTCCACCTTCTGATCACCATCTGTGATCGGTTTCCAGTTCAACTCCAAGATATCCTTGTGTGAATAGAGGAGATTTTTTAATTTCCATGTGACTTTTATTTTGACTGTATCTTGCGCTACACCACTGTTATAAATTTTCACTCGGTAGCCATCACCTAGATTCGTAATCTCGGGTTCTCTTTGAAGCTCACGACCTTCCACCTCAACCTTTGGCGGTATCTCAATTGCAAAGCCTTGTGGCATGTTCCCTGCCGTTCCTAGGCTAACATACTGCCCTCTATAAGAATCTTTGAAATAATAAACCAGTTCTTCCTCATAGGTGGCGTCGTCCCAGGTGTCCAAGGTCAAGGTTCCACCATAGTAAAGTACATCATAAGATGGGCTAGATGCATGGACGTTCTGACTAACAAAAAGGCAGGCCAGAAAGGCGAAAATAACATACAAATACTTTTTCATTTGATCATGCTCCTTTGTATTATTATAGCATTTTTTAAATAAAAAGAGGACCATGTTTGAAATGCAGCCTATTTTACTGTACAATAGGAGAAGTTAAAATAAGGAAGAGGAGAAAAAATGAAAAAAACATTATTCGCGCTCTTAACAGGGCTTTTCATTTGCCTGGGGATCACACAGGTTGTTCATGCAGATGACTATTTACGAATCGGAATGGAAGCAGCCTACGCTCCTTTCAACTGGACCCAAGAAGATGATGCAAATGGAGCTGTTAAAATTGACGGTACCAATCAATATGCCAATGGGTACGATGTCCAAATCGCCAAAAAAGTTGCTGAGGAGTTAGGTAAAAAACCTCTGATCGTAAAAACATCTTGGAACGGTTTAATTCCAGCCCTCACTTCTGGTAAAATCGATATGATTATCGCTGGGATGAGTCCCACTGCTGAACGTAAAAAAGAGGTCGCCTTCTCTAATAGCTACTATACCAGCGAGCCAGTCATGCTGGTCCGCAGAGACGGAAACTATGCAAATGCTACTACCTTAGATGACTTTAAGGATGCAAAGGTCACCTCTCAACAAGGGGTCTACCTCTATTCTCTCATTTCCCAACTCAAGGGTGCGAAACAAGAAACTGCAATGGGTGATTTTGCCCAGATGCGTCAAGCTTTAGAATCGGGTGTTATTGATGCCTATGTTTCTGAACGTCCCGAAGCCCTAACCGCCGAGTCCGCTAATTCTAAATTTAAGATGATTCAATTCAAAAAAGGATTTGAAGTTGGGGAAGAAGATGCGACGATCGCTATCGGGATGAAGAAGGGTGACACTAGAATTGACCAAGTCAATGCCGCACTAGCTAAGATTTCGTCTGAAGACCAAGTCAAACTCATGGATGATATGATTAAGAAGCAACCAGCTTCCAGTGATGCTAGTGATGATAAGCAGACATTCTTTAGCCAAATGATGAAGATTTTAAAGGATAATGGCCCACAGTTCTTACGGGGAACTGGAATGACCCTCTTAATCTCTATGACTGGAACTATCGCTGGGTTGATTATCGGTTTGTTAATCGGTGTCTTCCGGACAGCTCCGAAGGCTAAAAATAAATTCCTTGCTGGATGCCAAACTGCCTTTGGTTGGTTCCTCAATGTCTACATTGAAGTCTTCCGTGGAACTCCGATGATCGTTCAATCCATGGTCATTTTCTACGGTTCCGCCCAAGCCTTCAACATTTCCTTGGATCGTACCTGGGCCGCCATCTTTATCGTATCAATCAATACCGGAGCTTATATGAGTGAGATTGTTCGTGGTGGGATCTTAGCAGTGGATCCAGGTCAGTTTGAAGCAGCGACTGCTCTAGGAATGACCCATGGACAAACCATGCGCAAGGTCGTCCTTCCACAGGTTGTTCGCAATATCTTACCAGCAACAGGGAATGAATTCGTTATTAACATCAAGGATACATCTGTTTTGAATGTTATCTCTGTAGTTGAACTGTACTTTACAGGAAATACGGTCGCAACTCAAAACTACCAATACTTCCCAACCTTTACGATCATCGCTGTGATTTACTTCGTTCTCACCTTTACCATCACACGAATTCTTCGCTACATCGAACGTCGCTTAGATTCTGATACTTATACTACAGGTGCCAATCAAATGCAAGTCAATGAGGTGAAATAATGGCAGAAAAAATTCTTGAAATCCAACATTTAAAAAAATCTTATGGTCAAAATGAGGTTTTGAAAGATATTTCCCTTACGGTTGAAAAAGGAGAGGTGATCTCCATCATCGGGAGCTCTGGTAGCGGAAAATCAACCTTCCTTCGCTCCATCAATCTTCTAGAGACTCCTACAGCTGGAGAGATTCTCTATCGTGGACAAAATGTTCTTGATCCTGAGTATGATCTTACCCACTACCGCGAGAAATTAGGGATGGTTTTCCAAAGCTTTAATCTCTTCGAAAATTTAAACGTCTTGGAAAATACGATCGTTGCACAAACAACCGTCCTCAAGCGCGATCGTGAAACTGCAGAGAAAGTTGCTAAAGAAAACCTTGAAAAAGTCGGTATGGGATCTCAATATTGGGCTGCCCGTCCGAAACAACTTTCAGGTGGTCAAAAGCAACGGGTCGCCATCGCACGGGCCCTCTCAATGGATCCTGATGCCATTCTCTTCGATGAACCGACTTCTGCCCTAGACCCAGAAATGGTTGGGGAAGTCTTGAAAATCATGCAGGACCTTGCAAAAGAAGGACTCACCATGATTGTCGTCACCCACGAAATGGAATTTGCCCGCGATGTCTCTAGCCGGGTCATCTTCATGGACAAGGGTGTCATCGCTGAGCAAGGAGATCCAAAAGAAATCTTTAGCAATCCAAAAGAAGAACGGACCAAGGAATTCCTTCAACGCTTCTTACATTAATCTCTTGAAACAGTTTGTTTACCGCTATGGAAGCAAGCTGTTTTTTGTACCGCTTCTGCTTTTGAGGCATAGAAAAAACCAGAGAGCAAACTCTCTGGTTTTCAATTGGAACAACAAATTAATCTTCAAATTTTTGATGATTTTTGTCATAAAAATCAATCAATCCAAGTGCAGTTTCAAACGAGATATTCTTTACTTTTGCACGTCCTTGAGCCAAGGCAATGATAGACATTTCACGGGCATTTGTTTCTTTACTGATACGATACCCTGTAATTTTCTTATCGCGTACCCAACCAACAACTGATTCTACTTTTTCAAAGTTCGATTTAGCCATGATCTTTCTCCTATATTATTATTTCCAATACTAATATAAATTTTTTTGCACATTTTGTCAACTAAAATCGCTGAAAATACGAACCTTTTTTAAAAAATGATAAAAAGTTTACTTTGCTTTCAAGGCTGATAATATTTGTGTACGAATGTTTTCGACACCATCCGGGTTTGCTGGTAGGAAAATCGTATTATTCCCTTCTTTATCTGCAAAATTATTTAAGGTATCTAAGTACTGGTTGGTTAAGAGAATAGACATGATTTGTTCTTCCGTCAAGTCTACATTCGCACCTTTTAACTCTTTAATAGAGTCTGCCAATCCATCGACAATGGCCTTCCGTTGCTCGGCAATACCAACCCCGTGCAAACGGTCTTTTTCCGCCTCAGCTTCAGCAGCAGTAACGATCTTGATCTTGTCTGCTTCTGCCAATTCCTGAGCTGCCACGCGTTTTCTTTGCGCCGCATTGATCTCGTTCATGGATTGTTTCACTTCGGCATCTGGCTCAACTTTGGTGATCAAGGTTTTAACAATAATATATCCATAAGTTGACATTTCTTCTGCCACTTGTTTTTGAACTTCAAGAGCGATTTCATCTTTTTTCTCAAATAATTCATCCAAGGTCAACTTAGGTACAGAAGAGCGCAAAGCATCTTCAATGTATGATTTAATCTGTGATTCTGGACGCATGAGTTTGTAGTAGGCATCCTTTACGTTGCTTTCGTTCACTCGGTATTGTGTCGCCACATTCATGGTAACGAATACGTTATCCTGAGTTTTTGTTTCAACCACGATCTCACTCTGCAAGACGCGCAATTGAACTCGTGCGGCAATTTTATCGATGCCAAAAGGCGCTCGCATATGAATGCCACTATCGCTAATCTTTTGATAACGTCCGAAACGCTCGATGATGGCAACAGATTGTTGCTTGACCACATATAGTGAGCTAATCACAATGAATCCTGCAACCATTAGCAAGAATAAAATAAAGATAAAAAATCCAGGCATAAAAAATTCCTCCTTTTAATTTACGCATATCATATCACAAGTCTTCATAAAAAAGCAATATATTCCATAAAAATATATTGCTTAAATAGTCGATTATTTCTGCATGATACTCAGACCAGCATATTATAGAGAGTTTCATTGCCGTTCAAGTTAATGAAAGACGGATCAAAACGCTCAATACGATTGACCAAACCTGCATAGTCATGCTTATTGGCCAAAGTAACCCCAATCAAGACAGGGCCTGTTCCCTTACTAGCACGCTTGATGTATTCAAAACGTGTGATATCATCATTTGGCCCTAAGATATCATTTACAAATTCGCGAAGAGCTCCCGGACGTTGTGGGAAGTTGACGATAAAGTAGTGTTTGACCCCATCGTAGATCAAAGCCCGTTCTTCCATTTCAGGCATACGGTTGATGTCATTGTTCCCACCTGAGATAATACAACAAATGGTTTTCCCCTTGATGTATTCGCGCAAGATTTCAAGGGATGCCACACTGGCCGCTCCTGCTGGTTCAGCTACGATCCCTTGTTTGGAATAAAGATCAATCAAGGTCTCTGAAATCAAGCCTTCATCGACCCCAACCAAAGTTTCCACATGTTGACGGGTCACTTCATAAGTCAATTGTCCCACTTTTTGCACAGCAATCCCGTCTGCAAACTTATCGATTTCTGGTAATTTGACGGGACCACCTGCTTCAAAAGCAGCCTTCATGGAGCGCGCTCCTTCAGCCTCTACCCCGATGACTTCAATCCGAGGATCTGTTTCTTTGATATAGGTAGAAACACCTGAAATGAGGCCTCCTCCACCGACAGGGACAAGGACAGCATCAAAAGAAATCGATTCTTTTCGAGCTTCCTCAAGAATTTCATAGGCCACTGTTCCTTGGCCAGCCTGTACGTGTGGATCATCAAACGGGTCAATAAAGGTCCGTTTTTCTGCAAGAGTAAATTCTTGAGCCGCCTTAGCTGACGCGTCAAAAGTATCCCCAACTAACTTGATCGTTACATAATCCCCACCAAAGAATCGAACTTGACCGATCTTTTGTTGCGGTGTCGTAATCGGCATGAAGATGGTCGCTGGAATCTTCATTTCATTACAAGTATAAGCAACCCCTTGCGCATGGTTTCCCGCAGAAGCACACACTACACCACGCTCACGCTCTTCTTTTGAGAGTTGAGAAATTGCAAAATACGCTCCACGAATCTTGAACGAACGAACACGTTGGGCGTTTTCTTTTTTCAAATAAATCTTTGCCCCATATTTTTCAGATAAATAGTGGTCGTATTCAAGGGGCGTATTAACAACGACCCCTCTTAATATTTTATGGGCCTTAGCCACATCTTTTGCTGTTATCATTTCATACCTCTGTTGCTGTGTTTTGATGAAAAAAGCAAGCCAGGGTGTCCCAACTTGCTCAGTCTTCTACAGACAATTAGTTGTAGATTTTGAAGGCGTCATCGTCGTTTTGACCAACGAACGGCATTGCTTTACGTAATTCAGCACCAACTTTTTCAATTTCAAGTTCTTCAGCTTGTTTGCGGAAGGCTTTCAAACGTGGGAAACCAGCATCGTGGTCTTCAACAAATTCACGCGCAAACTTACCTGATTGGATATCAGCAAGGGCAGCTTTCATGTTTTCTTTTACTTCTGGACCGATGACACGTGGACCAGTTACGAAATCACCAAATTCCGCAGTATTTGAACATGATTGACGCATTTTCTTGAAGCCACCTTCGTAGATCAAGTCAACGATCAATTTCATTTCGTGAAGTACTTCGAAGTAAGCCAATTCAGGGGCATAACCAGCTTCTGTCAAAACTTCAAATCCAGCTTCGATCAAGCTTGTCAAACCACCCATAAGAACGGCTTGTTCACCAAACAAATCTTCTTCTGTTTCTTCTTTGAAGGTTGTTGAAAGAAGACCAACACGTGCTGAACCAACACCTTTTGCCCAGTCCATTGCGATATCTTTGGCATTACCAGTAGCATCTTGGTAGACAGCGTAAAGTGCTGGTACACCAAATCCTTCAGTGTAAGTACGACGTACCAAGTGACCTGGTCCTTTTGGTGCAACCATGAAGACATCTACGTCTTCAGGAGCTTTGATGTAACCAAAGTGGATATTGAAACCATGAGCAAATCCGAGAGCTTTACCAGCGCTCAAGTTTGGAGCGATTTCATCTTTGTAGATATCTTTTTGGATTTCGTCTGGTGCCAAGATCATGATGATATCAGCCAATTTAGTTGCTTCTGCAACTGGGTAAGCTTCAAAACCATCTTCTTTTGCTTTATCGAATGATTTACCAGGACGCACACCGATGATCACATCATGACCTGAATCACGCAAGTTTTGTGCGTGGGCATGACCTTGTGAACCGTAACCGATAACGGCGATCTTTTTACCATCAAGTGCTGGTACTTTAACGTCTTTTTCGTATTCCATTTGAACTGCCATAAGTAAAATCTCTTTTCTATTTTAATTTGCCTTTTTAAGGCGAGGATAACAATTTTCAGTCGAGAATTAATCTCGAGTAAACCCGGTTGCACCGGTACGAGCGATGTTTTTAATGCCATACGGACGAATAACCCGAATAAGGGCTTCGCTCTTTTCTGCATTTCCCGTCATTTGAACGGTGATAGAGCTTGGGGCCACATCGACCACGGTCGCACGGAAAGGTTGAATAATGGCCAAGATTTCTGCCCGCTTCTCAGCTGGTGCAGAAACTTTCACCAGGATCACTTCGCGCTCCAAGTGTGGTTTATCAGTGATATCCCGGACACGGATCACATCCACTTGGCGGTTGAGCTGTTTGATGATTTGCTCTACTTCATCATGCGAAGCAACATCAATGATAATGGTAATCCGCGATACATTAGGGTTTTCTGTTGCGCCAACAGAGATGCTTTCGATATTGACTTGACGTCTCGACAAGACTCCAGTAAAGCGGTTCAGAACACCTGAGCGGTTTTGAAGTTTGGCTGTTAACATTCTACGCATTAAACTTCACCCCCAACATCTCATGATTACTCTTACCAGCTGGTACCATCGGCAAGACATGCTCTTTCCGAGAAATATCTACTTCGATGAACATTGGTACATCTTCTGTGATGACTTCCAAATCCTTCTCAAGAGTTTCAGGATTATCAAATTTATAATTCTTGATCCCATAAGCTTGCGCCATCAATTGGAAATCCGGAAGGCTATCAAAGACTGACTCTGACGTCCGACCATCATAGAAGGCTTCTTGCCATTGACGGACCATCCCAAGCGAGTGGTTGTTGAGCATAACGACCTTGATCGGAACCTTATAAATATTTAAGATCGCCAATTCTTGGTTGGTCATTTGGAAACCACCATCTCCGACAAAGAGAACAACTTCTTTATCTGGATTGGCAATTTTCGCTCCGATAGCTGCAGGAACACCGAATCCCATCGTTCCTAGACCACCAGATGTTACCAATTGGCGCTCATTTTGGTAAGGATAGTATTGAGCTGCCCACATTTGGTGTTGTCCAACGTCTGTGACGACAATAGCGTCCCCCTTGGTCAACTCTCCAATGCGTTCAATCACAGCTTGTGGCTGCACAACCCGTTCTTTCTTGTCGTATGAACGAACTCGGTTCTTATCTTGGGTCACCTTTTCGATCCATTTTTCTGTGTTGTTATGAACCGTCGGCTCTGCTAGCAACTGCTGCAAGGCCTTCTTTGCATCGCCAACAACAGGAATGTCGACAGCAATGATCTTCCCAATCTCTGCAGGATCAATGTCGATATGGGCAACCTTAGCATTTTTAGCGAAAGTCTTTGGATTCCCTGTCAAACGGTCATCAAATCGACAACCAACACTGATCATGAAATCCGTCTCTGTCATAGCGATATTGGCCGCGAAGGATCCGTGCATTCCTCCCATCCCTAGGAAAAGAGGATGACTGGTCGCAATCGTTCCTTGACCTAAAAGACTAGTCACTACTGGAATCTGATAGCGCTCTGCTAGAGCAATCAACTCTTTTGCAGCTCCAGCGTAACTCACGCCACCACCAGCAAGAAGAACTGGTTTTTTAGCCTTACTCAATTGCTTCAAAATCTTTTTGATCTGCAATTCATTGGGTTCAATGGTAGGCTGGTAGCTTGGAAGCTTCACACTTGGTTCATAGATAAAATCTGTCTCTAAAGCAGACACATCCTTTGGAAGGTCAATTACCACAGGGCCAGGACGGCCGGTCGTCGCAATATGGACAGCTTCTGTGATAATTCGTGGAATATCTGCCGTCTCACGTACTTGATAGTTGTACTTGGTGATGGGCATGGTAATTCCCACGATATCCGCTTCTTGAAAGGCGTCTTTCCCGATCCCAGCACGATTGACTTGACCAGTGAAGACTAATAAGGGAACGCTATCGCTCATGGCATCTGCAATCCCTGTAATGGCATTTGTAGCCCCCGGTCCACTAGTGACGACTGCGACACCCAGCTTTCCAGTTGATTTAGCGTAGCCTTCAGCCTCATGCAAGCATCCTTGTTCATGACGACCCAAGATATGCTGGATACCCTCAAAGCTATAGATGGCATCGTATAAAGGCAAAACCGCTCCACCAGGATAACCAAAAATCGTGTCAATGCCCAAATCACGCAGGGTTTCAAGAACGAGCTCTGAACCGGTTTTTGCAGTTTCTAAGGTAATTTTCTCCATGTCTCTCCTTTCCAGTACTTTGTATATCAAATTAGCATGCTACTATCATACCATTTTTAGAAAATATTTCAAGGAAAAATAGTAAATTTTCTGAATTTTCTATCCAAATTCGAATAATGAGAGTTTTTCTAAAAATGCTAGGTCTATCAGAAAAAAAGTCTCTAGGAAATCCTAGAAACTTTTCTTCCTTATAACCAACCCTTTTCATGGGCAATTTTTGCTGCCTCAGTCCGGTTTTCCGCATCCAATTTGGTCAGAATGGTTGACATATAATTGCGGATGGTCCCGTTTGAGAGAAATAAGCGATCAGCAATTTCTTGGTTAGAAGCCCCTTTTGCGACTTCTTTTAAAACTGCCTTTTCTTGAGGGCTCAGAGGATTGGGATGGGTCAAGATCCCTTCCATTAATTCAGGCGAATATTCTTTTTGCCCTGCTAAAACTGCATGAAGAGTCGCCATCAAATCCGTAATGCGGCGTTCTTTTAAGACATAGGCATCGACTCCAGCTTTGAGAGCCCGCTCAAAATAGCCCGGCCGCTTAAAGGTGGTAACGATGACGACCTTGAGCTGGGGTTGTTGATTTTTGGCCCATTCCAACACTTCTAACCCAGTTTTAATGGGCATTTCGATATCTAAAATCGCAATATCGACTGGATGTGTTTCGAGTAAACGAATGGCCTCTTGCCCATCGCCAGCCTGCAAGACATCTTCCACATCCTCTTGCAGGAGCAAGAGCTGGCAGAGCGCATCGCGCAACATACTTTGGTCTTCAGCAACTAATAAGCGCATCTTATTTCCTTTCTTGATAGGGGATCCGTATTTCTATGCGGGTTGGCTTGTGACGACGACTGATCTCTAACTCTCCTCCCAATAAGGCAATCCGTTCGCGAATCGAGTGCAGGTCTTTGTCAGAGACTTTGTCAAATCCGATGCCATTATCTTCTGCGACCATTTCCACACCTGTCTCGCTGGAGCGATAAGAGAGAAGGGCTTGCGTCGCTTTGGCATGTTTGATCATATTAGTGGCTAATTCCAGAGATACCATAGCCAGAGCAGATTCTAGGATCGGCGAGATGCTGGCTGTATCAAGCTCATTTTGAATCTCCACTTTTACTTGCGCTACTTCCAGCATTTGCTTGACGGTTTCTAGCTCCCTTGCCAGGGTTCGCTGCTTCAAGTTCTCGACAATCTCTCGGACTTGGTGCATGGACTCTTGACTGATGGCTTGAATCTCTTGCACCTGCTCCTGGGCCTTCTCAACCTGACCCAATGCCAAGAATTGATCGGCTAGGTCCGCCTTGACACTGAGCATGGCAAAGGTGTGTCCTAGACTGTCATGCAGATCACGGCCAATCCGATGGCGCTCGTTTTCTGCCAGCAAAAGATTGATCTGGGCATTTTGCTTGGCGTGGTCAGCTTTCAACTCTTCCATCATCTCAGCCCGGGCCATACTATAGGTCATAATCGCGATGAACAGGCAGATGATCAGTACAAAAAGCCAATCATTTTCTCTCATCTCCCTATTAAATAACAGGGCTCCAAAAAGGATCAGTAGTGATCCAACAGCCGTCCAAAGAAAGGGCGAGCGAAAATCGCGAATCCCTAAACGATAGAGCAAAATATTGCTCAGATAATAGTAAAACCAACAAAAGCTAGTTCCAACAAAAAAGGTATTTCCTGCAATATACAGCAGAAGATAAATCCAAAAAAGCCAGGTCAGTTTCTTATTTTCAGTAATGAGGATTCCTAGATAGCTTATCATAAAGAAGATGGCTAAAAAGAAATGCCACCAGGGAATCTGCCCCAAGAAAATAGAAGCAAAGGGAAAGGCCATAAAGATTAAGCCTACGTAAAACATATGGTGAATATGTTTGAGTTTTTCAATCATGAACGAACCTCAGAATGACGACGATAGACGATAACAAGGGCAAACAAGACCAGGGTAAACAAGGTTAAATAGGCACTCGCAAAGACATTAACCTGCCCCTTGTTTAAAAAGGTCTTAATCAGTTCCATCAATTGATAGGTTGGCAGGCATTTGCCGATGGCTTGCATCCATTCTGGAAAGAGACTAATGGGCATCCACAGTCCACCCATGACAGCCAGTCCCATGTAAAGGAGATTGCCCACAACAGACATCAATTGACTAGAAGGAAGCAGGGTCAAGACCAGACCGATCGCTACAAAAGCTAGGCTCCCTAGGATGAGAATAAAGGCTGCTAAGACCCAATCCTGTAGGGACATATTCACATGCCGCACCACATGGCCCACGGTAAAGACAACTCCAATCGATAGGAGAAAATCGACAAAGAGACCCACAACCTTTATTAGATAATATTCTACCATAGATACGGGGGTATGGTGCAAGACTTTTTGCCAATTATTGAGTCTATCGGTTTCAAGAACGGTTGGAAAAGAAAAGATAGCCGTAGACATCATGGAAAAAGCCGTCATGGAGAGGAGATAATCCCTCATAAAGTGAGCGGGGGCCCCTGGCGTGTCCTGGTACATCCCTGAAAAGAAGAGATAAAAGGCCGTGGGCATCCCAATTGATAACAAGTAATAAATAGCTTGGCGACTGGTCAAATGCCACTCAACCACGCCGAGAGCTTTCATGCGTTTCATCTTCTCTACCTACTTCCTTTGTATTTTCAAAAATAGAATCCAATAAACTTCGATTGGTTACTTCGATTTCTTGGATCGAACATCCTTCTTCTTGCAATCGCCTCCACAAACGATTAGCATCGCCTGTCACAACCTGAAGGGCATCGGGTTTAATGACCACTTCACCAACGTCTTTCATCTCTGCCACTAGAGCTTGATAGCGCAAAGGCAGGGTAAAATGTTTTTCTACCTCTTCGCTTCTCATAGCTAGTGGCGTCGTATCCCGAAGCAAATGCCCCTGATGCAAGACCAAAATTCGATCGGCCGTGTGCTCTACTTCCTCGATGTAATGGGAAGAATAGACAATGGTTACACCTTGATCCTTTAAATGCCCAACAATCTCCCAAAAGCGTTGGCGAGTGGACGTATCCATTCCCGCAGTTGGCTCATCTAAGAACAGTAAGCTAGGACGACCAATCAAGGTTAGAACAAAAGATAAGAGACGCTTTTGACCACCAGACAACTTACTAGCCAATTGCTTCTTTTGTTCTGAGCTAAAACGTAATAAATCATCGATTTCTTCCCCTGTTAAGGGTTGGGGATAAATAGAGCGAAAGAAGTTGATCAGTTCCTGCACGGTTAACTTTTGAACGATGGCATTCTCTTGAGGGAGATAGGTTACACTAGCCTTCAACTGAGGATGACCAGGAGCCTTCCCCTCTACTTCAATGATCCCAGAAGTCGCCTTCCTATCTCCCAGAAGACAGTTCATCAAGGTTGTTTTCCCAGCTCCGTTTGGCCCGATCAAGGCCAGACAATCCCCCCGTTCAACCGCAAAAGAAAGATCTTCTAGGATCACCTTTCCTTTGATACTTTTGTTCAAGTTCTCTACTCTAATGACGCTCATGATACTCTCCTTTCAAGCAGGCTTGGCTAGCTGGAATGTTGACAAAAACAACCAAGGTCACTCCCGTTTTGTTCATTGCTCCATTTCCTTTTTAACCGCCTTGACCATTTTCAAAACTTCCTGGACTGCCCAGCTCATGATGCCAAGCCCAGCAAATAATTCCCAAGGAAAATGGTAATAGAGACTATCATCCTTTGAAAAGATCAAATAGACGACCATCCCCACCACTGTTAACGTAAACACTTTATAGAACCATTGTTTCATTTTTCCTTACCTCTTACTTTCTGACTATATTATAGCGAAAGAAAATAACAGCCACTAGATAATTTTGTCACTCGCTCACATGACAAAAGTCACTAAAAAAAGCCAAGTGACTTCACTCGACTTTTTCTATTCTTCTTACTGACCTTCTTCTTTCATGCCATGCAGTTTCAAGGCCTTGACCAAGGCATCTGCCTTCATGTTTTTCAAATCATTGAGACCAGCATCTTTGAAGTAAGAAATTTCTTCTAGAGACTTGGCGTCAATTTGGTTGAGGTCAATCACACTGGTTGAGAGCAATTTTTTCTCTGGTGTGACTGTGTATTCCAAACTAAAACCGGGAACGGTTTTTAGCTTCTTATAGTCTTCATTTTGCTCCAGCAAAGCTTGAATGGCTGCCGTGAGCTCTTCAGGTGACTTCTCTGCTGCGATAGTTCTAAGTTGTTGGGGCAGATCAGCTGTCACTTCGATACGAAGGTTTTCAACCTTATCTCCCTTAGATTTGATGATATCCCGGTGTTTTGTTCCATTGATATCTCCTACTAAGGTTGTGGTTTTTTCTTCATTTTTTACTTCTTTTTTAACAGTGGAACTGCTAGATGAGCTAGCGGTTGTAGTTTTCTTCGTTTGGGATTGCGAACAACCAGTCAATACCAAAATGGCTAGCCCAAGGGTTACAAAAAATTTCTTCATTTTTATAACTCTCCTTTCACATACTGATACCAGTATAACATATCGCGTCTTTCTTGTCTAAAAACTCCACTTCTCAAACCATTTCCCCCTCTTTTCAAGCTCTTCAATTTGAATAAAAAACTGATGAATTTGAGACTTTTTGCAGAAACCCCTTTTTCTCACGAATAAAGCCTCAGTGGAGGGTTCACTTCAGTCTCAATCCCTCTGAATCACGCTGATTTCATAGGGAATCTCCTCGTTTTTCTATATACAAAAAAGGTTCCGAAAGGAACCTTCTGTTCAATTATTCTACACTAAACAAGTATGGGTAGACAGGTTGGCCACCTTGGTGGATTTCTACTTCTACATCTTCGTATTTTTCAGCAAGGGCTTGGGCCAATTCATTTGCCAACTCCTCACTGCCGTCTTCACCGACATAGATGGTCACAATTTCACTGTCTTCATCCAACATATGAGCGAATGTTTCTTCCAAGGTTTCCATCATATCTGGATTTGAAACAACGATTTTGCCATCGACCATTCCAAGATTATCATTTTCATGGATTTCAAGCCCATCAATAGTGGTATCGCGAACCGCTGTTGTCACACTACCAGACGCAACATCACCCAATGAAGCGCTCATGCGTTCGTAGTTTTCTTCGATCGACTTGCTTTCATCAAAGGCAAGAAGACTAGTCAATCCTTGAGGGATAGTCTTGGTCTCAACAACTGCTGCAGGTTGATCAATCACTTCTGCTGCAGATTGAGCCGCCATCAAGATATTTTTGTTGTTTGGCAAGATAATGATGTTGCGCGCATTCAACTCTTCAACCGCTTTGACAAAGTCTTCTGTTGATGGGTTCATGGTTTGACCACCAGAGATGATGTAATCAACTCCTTGCGCTTTAAAGATATCAGCCAATCCGTCACCAGCAACTACTGCGATGATGGCATATTCTTTTTCTTCAACTGGTTTGGCTTGACGTTCTTCTTTTTCAACTTGCGCTTCGTGTTGGTTGCGCATGTTGTCGACTTTCACCTTGACCAAGCTTCCGTACTTAAGACCTTCTTGCATGACAAGACCTGGATCTTCTGTATGGACGTGAACTTTGACAATCTCATCGTCATTCACCACCAATAGGGAATCCCCAAGGTTGTTCAAATAGTTACGGAATTCATCGTAATCGAAGTCTTTGACATAGGTTGGACCTTGTTTCAAAGCGACCATGATTTCTGTACAGTAACCAAACTTGATGTCTTCAGTAGCCACATGGCCAGCAACTGACTTGTGGTGTTCTGCATTGATCATTTCTGACATGGTTGCAGGTGTTGCTTGGAACTCTTCAGAAGCAATAAATTCACCTGTCAAGGCTGACAAGAATCCTTCATAGATGAAGACCAACCCTTGACCACCAGAGTCTACCACGCCAACTTCTTTCAAGACTGGCAACATATCTGGAGTCTTCGCAAGAGCAGTTTTAGCTCCTTCAAGAGCGGCACGCATAACTTCTACTGCATCGTTGGTAGATTCTGCTTTTTTCTTAGCCCCGATAGCTGCCCCACGAGAAACCGTCAAAATGGTTCCTTCAACCGGCTTCATAACAGCTTTATAAGCAACTTCTACCCCAGATTGGAAGGCTGCTGCAAGTGCTGCTCCATCCAATTCTTCTTTGTCTTTGACACTTTGAGAAAATCCGCGGAACAATTGAGAAGTGATGACTCCTGAGTTCCCACGCGCACCCATCAAGAGACCTTTAGCGAAGATCCCTGCCGCTTCTCCAACAGTTGATGCAGAACGGTCAGATACTTCTTTGGCCCCATTTTCGATGGTCATTCCCATATTAGTCCCTGTATCTCCATCTGGTACAGGAAAGACGTTCAAAGAGTTTACATATTCCGCTTGTTTATTTAAGCGCGTAGCCCCCGCTTGAACCATTTCTTGAAATAAACTTGTAGTAATATTAGCCACGATTATTCTCCCACAATCTTGATATTTTGAATATAGACATTCACAGTATCCGTAGTGATTCCAAGTTGATTTTCCAAACTAAATTTCACACGTTCTTGAATATTTTTTGAGACTTCGCTAATCTTTGTTCCATAGCTCAAAACAGTGTAAACATCAACTGCGATAGTTCCTGCTTCCGTTGTTTTGACAACAACACCTTTAGAGAAGTTTTCTTTCCCTAGGAGGGCTTGGAAATTATCTTTGATCGCATTTTTGCTGGCCATTCCAACCACACCGAAGATCTCAGTAGCGGCACCGCCTACAACAGTTGCGATAACCTCATCAGTCAATTCAATTTGACCGTCCTTTGTATTGATTTTTACTGTCATAATTTCTACCTCAAAAGTATTTTATATTCTATTTTACCATAAAAGAGATCAGCTGTAAAAGGGTAGGGACTATTCTTCTCCCGCTGTGACAGCTGTCTCTAGAGAAAAAGAAAAGGGAGTGGGAAAGAACTCCGTAAAATAAAAAAAGTTGAAAAGGTTCCCCAAACCTTTTCAATTTTTCCACCCCCGCACAGTTGATTAGGAAGTACGAATGTTTCAAACATGAGTAGTTCCAATCAACCACTGCGTCATGCTACTATTCCTATCAAAAGCGAAGGCTGGACACTTTATGCCCAGCCTTCTTTCTTTATTAAACGCGTTCTACTTTA
The DNA here is from genome assembly GCF_001808745.1 of Streptococcus sp. HMSC057G03. Lineage (NCBI taxonomy): Bacteria > Bacillati > Bacillota > Bacilli > Lactobacillales > Streptococcaceae > Streptococcus > Streptococcus sp. HMSC057G03. The sequence goes on along the minus strand of NZ_KV794426.1, from coordinate 66,219 downwards.
CCAGATTTCAATGCACGAGCTGAAGCCCAAACTTTTTTAGGTTTACCATCGATAAGGACAGTTACTTTTTGAAGGTTTGGTTTTACGGCACGTTTTGTTTGGTTCATAGCGTGTGAACGGTTGTTACCTGATACAGTCTTACGACCTGTGAAATAACATACTTTAGCCATTTCTGTGTTTCCTCCTATTAGATCTAATATAACGGATGTGCTAGCACCACATACCGTACTATATTACCAAAAAAAATCTCTCTTGGCAAGCTTTTGGCCAAAGTTTTTCATTTCCGACTTAAGAAAACGAATTCGCTCCGACATAGATAATTTCCAGATTTCCTAAGGAAACATCGCCCGTAATGTAGAAATCCTTGCTAGTAAGAGCACTTGGATTTTCCTGATGTTGGATCGCTGAGAGGGAATTATCCACATTTACATGGACGCGCCAATCGCTTGGTACATAGAGGCTCAGACTCCCAAGGGAAACATCGACAACAAACTGAGCAGAAGGACCCTCAATCCGGCAATTATCAAAATAAACCGATGCTTCTCCCATACTTACATCTGCACTTCCGTGGGTAAAGTGTTGGTCATTGAGATATTTTGTCACTGTTGAAAAAGTGACATCGATGTCATTGCCATCCGACTTATTCATGGATCCAGCAGAATAGGAAGCTAGGCGGGCTTTTGTTTTCTTAGAGGGTTTAAACAAAATGTTGAGCCCAATCACAGCGAGAATTGAGGAAAGGATGACAACTGAATTTGAAACTGGGAGGAAATGGTATTGCCCATTGAGACAAAAGAGGGCTAAAAGTCCATAGATGAAGCCCCAACCAAAATGGCGTTTTAAGAAACTAGAGAGGGACAGGACGGCAAGCAAGGTAACCCAAGCTAAGGTCCAGATGCTGATGTCCCATTTTACAAAATAGCCCTGTAAAAGGATTAAGGCTGCTAAAAGGATTAAGAATACTCCGATTAATTTTTTTCTCATGATATTACCTCATTTCATTTAGTCGTTCTTTTAAGAGTTGATAGTAGCGTCTAGATACGTGAACCTGCTTATGGGTCTGGTAGAAATTGACCGTGCTGGTCCCTGAAAAAGACTTTTCCAGAGAATAGATCTGCTTGGTGTTGACAATGGTGGATTTGGATATCCGACAAAAGGCGATGGGAAGCAGCTCCTCCAACTCGTAGAGCTTCTGCTTGACCTCATAGGCCTCGTCCTTGGTGTGCCCAAAAATCTTCTCCCCGTCCGTCTCAAAAAAGAGGATCGATGCCACATCCAGAAAATACTCACTTCGATCCTTGTAAAAGGCCAAAGGAGCAACCTTTTGTTCGAGGATTCTCTCTTGCAGCTGGGTCAACTCCGGGGTCAAGCGCGGAGCTCGAATCAAGATCTCAGGCTCGTCCATAGATGGATCCAATTCGATTCTAACTTTCATAAAACTCCTTTCCCAACGTTTTGATAGTACCATTATAACAGCTGTTGAAAACAAAACAAGGGCTTTTCAGTAAGTGGCACGTTTTCCCCATCAAGAGGTAGTTTTTGAGAAGTAAAAAAGCTGATCAAGTGACCAGCCCTCCTTTATTTATTGCTTTCCTTGTCCGGTAAAAGAAAACTAAGACCTACGCAAGCGAGCACACCTGCTGTGATGACCAGACCATTTGAAACCGGCAGGACATCGTAAATCGCATTTGCGATCATAAATGCGATCAAGGCGCAGATAACACTTGCCTTGTAATCTTTTTTCAAGAGATTTTCAAGTGTAAAGAATGCAAATAAGAGAACAGGAAATAGGGGCCAGATGTTCACATCGAGCTTTGGAAAACCAACCATTCCCATTGTGACAACCGCAAGAGCAACCAAAATAAATCCAAGTCCAAGTAGTTTTTTCATCATCATATACCTCATTTTGATTATTCGGAAGTATTCTTCCTTTGATGATTCTATGATAGCAGAGAGCTCCTACGGAGACAAGGACTTTTGACTAAGTGGTCAAAAATGGCGCCTATGTGGTCAAAAGAAGGAGCGAGACCGAACGAATATGTGATCACCATTATTCATCGTCTCGCTCCTTCAAAGCAGATTTTTTCTATGCCGATTGCAGGGATCGAACCTGTGACCTACGCGTTACGAGTGCGTTGCTCTACCAACTGAGCTAAATCGGCGATTACCTTCTTAGTATAGCACTCTGATAGCGGATGTCAAGCACTTTTAGTTGATCTTTTTAATCAGAATCTGACATGGATTCTGTGGATCCCATAGTTGCGGAAAAATCTCTAATTTTTTAAAACCAAGACTGCGATAAAAGACATTTGTTCGGTCATAATCTTTATTTGAACCTTCTGCGACTGTTTTGACCTGTAGGTAGTCCACTTGTTTGACTGCTTCTCTTTCTATAGTCGTAATTAATTCCCTTCCAATTCCTTGACCTTGGAATGATTTTTTCACGCCTAGACAGTCAATTTCAGCACAATCTTCACTCGAATATGATAAACTTATAAACCCTACTACATCACTTTCTTGATAAGCAGCCCAAACTCGTAAATCCTTAGCTCCTTCAATGTAGGCTTGCGTGCTTTCTGGTATTCCAAACCATTCTGGCAAATCCCTTAAAATCTCAGCGACAACTGCCATTTTTTGATCTTCACCCTTGACTTCTTTAATTACAAACATCATAAGTTCCTTTCCTGATTTTAGTCTTACTTTACCTCTTACGAACCAGCACTTTCGTAGGCATCCAATCCCCTGTCCCAAAGTTTGAGGGAAATAACAAAGAAAACAAGGGAAATCAGAATCAAACCACCAATATTAAAGAGTCCATCCTTGTCCTGCAAGAAATAGCTGGCAGGATAGTAGGCCGTAAAGGCGAAAGGTACAATAAAGCTAATTAACCAACGAAGGAGCGAATTGTAAATAGAAATAGGATACTTGGCAAAATCATTAAACATATAGAAAATGTAAATCATGGCACCTGACTGCTTGGTCCAAAAAGCGATGCTGGCTGTTGCAATTTTCAAGGAAGTATAAATCAAGGTCGCAAAAGGAATACAAACTAGAAAAATCAGGAATTTTGGAAGAGTCCAAGCAATGCTAGTCGCCGTTGTCGCTAGTAAAATTCCACCGACCAAAAGTTCACCCAAGGCATCAATCTGAAAGGTCTCAACGAGTATGTGAAAGAGAGGATTGATAGGACGAGTCAGATACTTGTCAAACTCCCCTTTTCGAACTAGTCGTTGACCTAAAGCCCATAGATTGTCAAAAAAGAGATGATCTAGTCCCTTTGGAATTAAGGAAAATCCATAGATAAAGGCAATTTCTTGAAAAGTCCAACCTTCTAGGGAGGGAATGTGTTGAAAGATGACATTGAGAAACAAGAGGTTCAGGCCTTGAGTCAGAAAGACTCCCAACACACCAACCACAAAATCTACCTTGTATTCCATGATTTGCTTGATGTACTGTCTGATAAAAATCAGATGCATGCGTTGATATTTTTTCATACTAACCTCCCTGAATGGTGATAAATGACTGGACTCGTTTCCAAATCAACTGAGACAAGCCCACCATCACTATAAGCCAGAAAAGCTGAAGCAAAAGTGCTTGAAGAATCTGACTAGCATCGTATTTCCCAACAATAATCATGACCGGAGTGTAAATTAAGGATGAGAAAGGTAAGAAGGACAGAATATCTGAAATGACCTTTGGAAAGAAAGCCAAGGGAATCAAACTCCCAGACATAAAGGCCACTATGGAAGTCTTAAGTAGGTTGGAACCCCAAAGATTTTTAAATACAAAGGCTGAAAATCCAAAGCAGATATTAAAGAAAAAGTTAATCAGATAGGCCAGCGTTAAGCTAAAAAGATAAAGGGTAGTTAGTCCCAGCACTTCTACAATCCCTTGCCCAGATAAGATTTTCATCAAAACAATGACACTTAAAAATGGCAGTCCAACAGAGATAAAAATCAACCACTTGGAACCAAGCTCCGTAAAGAGGTAAGAAGCCGCAAAATGCACTGGTCGCAACAAGCGCATGATAATGGAACCATCCTTGACCTCATCACCAATCATAAAGGAAGAATCCGACCTAGTCAGAAGATTAGTCACAAAACTCATGATGATGTAGAGGGTGATATCCGCCATACTGAAGCCCTGAATCAAAGGCTCCTGGGAGGAATCAAAGACAGCCTTCCATAGATAAAAAGCCACAAAAGCACCCATGACATCGCCAATCCGATAAAGAATAAAGTTGACTCGATAGCTAATCAACTCCTGAATCCCTGCATTGATAAAGGGTTTATAACGTCTCCACAATTTGACCATCTTAGAGCTCCTTTCGATAGAAGCGACGGATAATATCTTCAATATCCGTATCTACCATCTTCAAATCACGGACCTCAAAATCAGATAAGGTTTGCTTGATAATATCGGCCGACTGGTAGCGGGAACTATCGAATTCAATATTGAGAGTATTTCCTTGTCTATCAATGGACATATCAGGCAAACCCTCATAATGAGAGACTAGATGATTTTGACCTGGCGTCAGGTCAAAGGAGAGAGTCTTCATCTTTCCAAATGTCTCCTTGAGCTGGCTAACCGTTCCATCAAAAATCTCTTGCCCCTTATCAATCATAAAAATCCGATCACAGAGTTGCTCAATATCACTCAAATCATGAGTAGTCAAGAGAATAGTTGTCTCTTCCTCCTGATTAATCTGGGTAATGGCCCGACGAATGTTGTCCTTGACCGACACATCCAAACCAATAGTCGGTTCATCTAAAAAGAGAACTTTGGGATTGTGAAGCAAGGAAGCCGCAATATCCGCCCGCATCCGTTGACCTAGTGAAAGAGTCCGCACAGGATCCTTGATAAATTCCTTCAAATCCAAAACTTCATTCAAAAAGTCCATGCGCTTATGGAAAAGCGAGTCCGGTACATCATAGATCTCTTTCAAAACCGTGTAGGTCTCTTGCAGAGCCAAATCCCACCATAACTGGGTGCGTTGTCCGAAAACGACTCCAATATCCTTGACATAATCTTGGCGATTATCCTGCGGAATCTTGCCGTTAATCCGACAAAAGCCAGATGTGGGCTTCAAAATTCCTGTCAGCATTTTGATGGTGGTTGACTTCCCAGCACCATTTGCCCCGATAAATCCTAAAATCTGCCCTTTTGGAACTTCAAAAGTTAAATCCTTGACCGCTTCAAAGGTCTGCTTTTCAGGATGAATAAAGGAGCGCAAGGCTCCCTTTAACCCCGGCTCCTTAACTGTCTTCACAAAATTTTTCCGAAGATGTTGCACTTCTATCATTGCCATATCTATCTCCCTATCGTAAGAAGCAACATTGTATTTTTGACTACAAATATTCTAAATCCTTACTTTCTACACTTACTCAATATTATTACAGAAGGCTTTATACCAACCTATTATAATCTAATAAAAAAAGGAATGCAAGCGTTTGCTTATAGATTATGAAATTAGAGATTTCTCTCTTAAAATGAAACTTTTAATCAAAAATTCTGTTAAATAGTTTCCTTAAGACACCAAAAAACCTGCCCTTAGGGGCAGGCTTATTGTTAAGAAAAAGAATTTTTTTAATCGAGAAAATTAACGATTCTACTGTTAATCCTTCAGCATTTAATTATTATCATCAGTCTCAATGGATTTTTAAGCCCTCAATTATTCTCTAAAAATTCTTTAATACGAGAAACAATAGCATCGCTTTGATAATGATAGAGGTCGTGAGGCGCATCCATATAGTCGACTTGAACATTAGACTGGTCGCTTGCAAATCTCTCTGCATAACGTTGCCACTCTGATTGGCTAAAGGTCGTGCCTTCACCGTTAGAAACCCGGAGTAAGGCTGGAATTTTCGGATTAATGCTAGATGGAACTTTCTTGGCATTTTCCTTTGCCAAACGGGATTCATGAAGCATGGCTTGTGACATCAACTGCTTATATGCTAGTAATTTATATTGTTGTCGTTCAGTTTCAGTCAGAGTTGGATTTTTTATATAAAAGGACTCAGGGAAATAGCGTAATAAGCCAATCTTACTGCTCCAATAAGCCACAGTAAGCAAGGCCTGATTATCCTTTAAATCTTCATAACTCGCTGGCAAGGCCCAATCCAGGCCAATCAAAGCCTTCACTTCATTCGGATATTTCTCTTGCCAAGCAAGACTCTCTAAACTAGCCATTGAATGCGAAACAATCACATAAGGTCCTGAAACATGAGCTTGTGCCAAAGCTTGACGGGTCTCAGAAAGGACCTCCATCACATCTCTTGAACGATCACTATCTTCACTAAAACCATACCCTGCTCGCTCCACGACAACAACTTTGTATTTTTTGGATAGGGAATCTGATAGATTCTTAAAGTCTAGGACAGGGGAAGCGATACCCGCACCTGAAAGAAAAACGATTATTTGAGGCCCTTCTCCTTTAATAGAGACATTCATTCGATGTCCATTGACTGTAACTTGTTTACCAATGGGTGTGAGAAGCTTACTTTCATTTCGTAAACTGAATTGATGGAAAACAAATGTAGCACCTAAAAAGAGCAGGAGAAAGCCACAAACGATCCAGCTCCACAGTTTGAATTTTTTCATAGGCATATTGTACAAAAATTAACCTCTGGAAGCAACCTTTCTCAAACAAAAAAACAAGATCCACATGGGACCTTGCTTTCCTGTTTTTAATTAAGCTTTGCCTTCTGAACCGAATACGTCGATACGTTCTTCAACAGCTGCTGTAATTGCTTCGAAACCTGGTTTCAAGAATTTACGTGGGTCGAAGAGTTTCTTCTTGTCGTATTCTGCTTCGTTTGCATCGTATTCACGTACGAATTGACGAGTAGCATTTGCAAATGCGATTTGGCATTCAGTGTTAACGTTAACTTTTGCAACACCAAGTTTGATAGCTGCTTGGATTTGATCATCAGGGATACCTGATCCACCGTGCAATACGATTGGGAATCCTGGAACAGCTTCAGTCAATTTTTGCAAGTGGTCAAGGTGAAGACCTTTCCAGTTTGCTGGGTAAGGACCGTGGATGTTACCGATACCTGCAGCCAAGAAGTCGATTCCTGTAGCAACCATTGCTTTAGCATCTTCGATTGGTGCCAATTCACCGTCACCGATGATACCGTCTTCTTCACCACCGATAGTACCAACTTCAGCTTCTACTGAGATACCTTTAGCATGAGCTTTTTCAACGACATCTTTCGCCAATTTAAGGTTTTCTTCAACTGGAAGGTGTGAACCGTCAAACATGATTGAAGTGTAACCAGCTTCGATACATTCAAGAGCATCGTCGTAGTGACCATGGTCAAGGTGAATAGCAACTGGTACAGTAATACCCATTGATTCTACAAGGTTTTCAATAAGGGCTTTACATACTTTGTAACCACCCATGTATTTAGCAGCACCCATAGAAGTTTGGATAAGTACTGGAGCTTTCTTAGCTTCTGCTGCACGCAAGATAGCTTGAGTCCACTCAAGGTTGTTTGTGTTAAATCCACCAACTGCATAACCATTGTCACGAGCTGCTTGGACAAATTTTTCTGCTGAAACGATTGCCATTTGTTATAGGCCTCCTATAAATTTTTGTGGGGTTAATCCCACTTACATTGTTTATTTTATCACTTTTTAGATGAAATTGCTAGCTTTTCCTGTAGCTTTAAGCGATTTCTTCCGATAAATAGGACGGAATCTCCTATCTCCTAAGACTCTCATCCTAGCAAACAAGTAAAGGAAGCTGGGACAAAAGTCCTAGCCTCTCAGTTATCTTTGAATTGTCGAGCAAGACGCAGTGGTTGAGTGGGCTCTACTACGCTGCTTTCATCAGCTTTTACAGCCCTACACAACTGTGCGGAGGTGGGGCGACGAAATCGAATTCTAACGAATTACCGATTTCTGTCCCACTCTCAATTCTCTTCTTTAATTTTTTTTAGCGAAAGGAGAAAGGCGATCCCGCAAATCACAAGGAGTACTGCTACAACCCATTGAGAATAGAAATAAGCAGCAAATAATTGACTGTCGGTGAACATTTTTCCAAAAAGCCCCTTTACCAAACCCTCAAGAAAGGGAATATTCTCACCCACAGCAAGGATTGCCGCAAGAAAGAGAATACTGCCCGCTATCAAAAAAAGATGAAGAATCCATTTTTTGATTCTTTTTTCATCTCTGAGCAGATTCTTAGAAGCAATCGCCACTAAAAAAATGAAAACATTCCATATGTTTAAGGCGATAAAATATCTAAAAGTATCCTTGTATGCGCCTATCGCCATAGCTAAAATCATAATAGGACCGAAAAAATTAATGGCACTTCCCAATAGTGCAAAGAGGCCATCGACCAAAACAAGATACTTCTTCATGTTCTCACCTCATCTCACACCTATTCTACCACAAAGAAATTTAAAAACAAAAAAAGATAGCCAAAGCTATCTTGATCCGATGCGGAGAGAGGGACTTGAACCCTCACGACCTAAAGCGGTCACAGGATCCTTAGTCCTGCGCGTCTGCCAATTCCGCCATCCCCGCGATTGAGTACTTTACTAGTATATCAATCAACAACTTTTTTGTCAAGATTTTTTTCAAACTTTTTTCAGAGTTTGTCATTTTTTCACAAAAAGGGAGCAGGTCTATAGACCTGCTCCCTTGATTTTTATTTGCTATTGTGGTTTTCAACTGCCGCTGTGATAAAGGCTGTGTAAAGTCCTTCTGGGCGGTTTGGACGGCTTGACAATTCTGGGTGGTATTGGCAAGCGACAAAAAATTTGTTTTCTGGGATTTCAACGATTTCGACCAAACGGTTGTCTGGTGAAACGCCTGAGAAGACAAAACCTGCTTCTTCGAACTGTTCACGGAAAGCATTGTTAAACTCATAACGGTGACGGTGGCGACGTTGTACCACTTCTTGATTGTCATAGGCAGCAGCTGCTTTTGATCCTCGTTTGAGTTTAGATGGGTAAAGACCGAGACGGAGCGTTCCTCCCATATCTTCCACATCGATCTGGTCTCGCATGATATCGATAATCGGATACTTGGTTTCTGGATCCAATTCGGATGAATTAGCTCCTTCCAAGCCTAAAACGTGACGGGCAAATTCGATACAGGTTAACTGCATCCCCAAGCAGACACCCAACATTGGGACGTCCTGTTCACGCGCATACTTGATGGCTTGAATTTTTCCTTCTGTTCCCCGTTGACCAAAACCACCTGGGACGATGATTCCATCAGCATCTCCAAGGAGTTCTGCCACATTTTCGGCTGTCACATCATTGGCATTGACCCAATTAATCTTGACTTCTGCATCATTGGCATACCCTGAGTGCTTCAAGGCCTCAACGACAGAAATGTAGGCATCTTGCAATTCTACGTATTTTCCAACCAAGGAAATCTTGACCTGTTTCTTAAGGTTCATGACCTTGTCGACCATCGCAGACCATTCTGTCATATCTGCTGCAGGAACATCCAATTTCAAATGGTCACAAACGATTTGGTCCATATTTTGTGCTTGCAAGTTCAATGGGATTTGGTATAAATGTTCCACATCAAGTGACTCGATGACAGCTTCTGGTGCGACATCACAGAATTGAGCCAACTTGTTCTTAATTCCTTGACCAGCTGGTTTTTCTGTACGAATGACCAACATATTTGGTTGAATCCCAAGACCACGCAATTCTTTCACAGAGTGTTGCGTCGGCTTGGTTTTCATTTCTCCCGCAGCTTTCAAGTAAGGAAGAAGAGTGGTGTGGATGTACATAACGTTTTCAGCACCAACATCTGCCTTCATTTGACGAAGAGCTTCAAGGAATGGAAGGGACTCAATGTCTCCAACTGTTCCCCCGACTTCTGTGATGATGACATCTGAATCCGTCGTTGTCGCTGCTCGTTTGATCTTTTCTTTCAAAGCATCTGTAATATGAGGAATCACCTGTACAGTCGCGCCCAAGTATTCCCCACGACGTTCCTTGCGAAGGACTTCGCTATAAATTTTCCCTGTTGTCACATTTGAGTACTTATTCAGATTGATATCAATGAAGCGTTCATAGTGACCAAGGTCCAAGTCTGTCTCTGCGCCATCGTCTGTGACAAATACTTCCCCGTGTTGGTAAGGGCTCATCGTCCCTGGATCGATATTGATATAAGGGTCAAATTTTTGGATCGTCACTTTCAATCCACGATTTTTGAGCAAGCGACCAAGACTTGCTGCGACAATCCCTTTCCCGATGGATGATACGACACCACCCGTGACAAAAATATATTTTGTTGACATGTGCTTTCCTCTTCTTCTAATGTTGTAGAGGCCATTCCTCTTTGCAGAAAAAACAAAAATAGCTCCCTAATCCTTAGGGAGCTCCGACCTCAAAATGAGGTGCCCGAACAATATCTTACCGCAAATGGTCTACTTTGTCAAATTGAAAATTTCATGAAAATAATTTTCGCTGTTTACACGACCTTTTCCACTCCATTTTGTGTGACGAGAAATTTCTCAAATTGAAGCTGAGGCATGCAAAGAGCAAGGTCCTTGTGGATTCGTTCTAGCGCTTCTAAACGCATCTCGACTGACGTCTCGGTATTTCCTTGGATGACAAAGAGGGCGTTTTGCGTAGTCTCCTCAAATTTGTAATGGTCACTATCGCGTACATCCAACCAAGCCAGAACTCCTTTTTGATCCCGGTAGACAGGATCTGTCGGTGCGACATGTTTTTCACTAGAAAGGATAGGGAGAAAGAGATCGTCTCTTTGACTCACTGTAAATTCAATCGGTCCCTCAATCTTATCTAGGTCATGTCCTCCGATCGCGAGAAAAGACTTCAGAGATTCGACATTATAGATATCGATGATGCTATTGATCTGAGGAAGAGCACCTCGATGCTGGATGTTTCGGATAAGAGCTAGGACTGTTGGGGGATTTTTCTTGATGCTACGCCCTACTTTTTGCAAGAGGTCTGTATAACCTGTAACAACCGCTGAATCTGAGACTTCTTCCAGTCGACACTGGAGCGCCCATTGTTCAACTGCTTTCTTCTTTTCAAGAAAAGAAGGGGGCAAAACTGCTTGGGGATCTACATTTCTAGCAATTCCGACCACAACCGTATCAATACCAAGAGCTACTAAACTTTGATCTAAACGAAAGTCCATCTGAACACCTCCTATTTTGGAATCCTTACACGTTTATCATACATCATTTCACCACTTTTATCAATGCAAACAAAAAGAAACAAGGAACAATTGGTTTTTTTTCAGAAGATAGATAAACTATTTTTATTGACATATGAGTCAATAAATTACTTGCAAACCATCCTCTACTTTTGAAAAATCAAAGGATATTCTGAAACTTTCCGCCGTGAGAAAAGTGCCTGAA
>NZ_KV794426.1:23358-54757 GCF_001808745.1 Streptococcus sp. HMSC057G03 | reverse complement strand
AAACTTTCCGCCGTGAGAAAAGTGCCTGAAACTTCATAGCTTCAGGCACTCGGAATTATTGAGACTTAAGGCTCAATAATTAGTCATGGAACTTCTTCGAAGTTCGCTGACGTCCGTACTCACCTAAGGAAAGTTTCTGGGAAAACTTCGTCTTCAATAAAAAAACAAGGAACAATTTCCTTGTTTCATATGATTTATTCTTCTTCCTCGTCTTCAGAATCCTCTTCTTCGTCGTCTTCTTCGCTCAATTCAACTTCTTCACCCAAATCATCTGGTACGATTTCATTGATTTCAGCATCGTAAGCTTCGACTTCACTCTTTTCATCATCTGGATTTTCTTCATCATATGAAAGAGCTGGATCTGCTTCGTAAACTTCTTCGTCTTCTGGATCGTCATCGTTGTAATCGATCGCATCTTCGTCTCCATCCATGAAGGCATTGACACGTTTTTTCTTCCGTTTCTTAGGAGTTTCATCTTCGTCTGTTTCTTCAAGAGCGATGATTTCTTCGTCAACTTCATCGATGGCATACCATGAACGAAGACCCCATTTGTTATCTCCAAGTGGGATAAAGCTTCCATCTACATTCAATTCTGTGTAGAACAATGGAAGAGCTTCACGGATCTCGCTGTTTGATTTTTCAAGGTAATTTTGAATTTCATTTACAAGATCGCTAAAGTACATTTCATGGTCACGTCCTCGTAATTCCAAAATCGCACGCGCCACTTCAATCATAGAAAGTTCACTTTTTTCTTGTCCAGCAAATACTTCTAATTCCAAGGGTAAATCTCCTTATGTTTCATTTCCTAAATGGAGAAGGATCCGGTCTTCAACCTCATCCTATCCTCAATGATAGATTGAAAACTTCTCGTCACTAAATCTATCACGCATTTTATCGTTACACTCTATTGTACGATAAATTTCCCCTTTCGTCAAAGGAAAATTCCAGGATTCTCCATGAAATCAAAAAAAGAAGAGCCTCACGGCTCTTCTTTTTATTCTCAATTATTTTACTTTTGCTGTGCTTGTGATCACGTTCACTGCTTTCTTCACTGTGATGTCATGTTTCAACATTTCTGGTGAAAGAAGGTTGCGAACTTGTTCAACTGGCATGTTGTAATCTGCTGCCAATTGTTCGATTTCAGCGTTGATTTCTTCTTCAGTTGCTTCGAAGCCTTCTGCTTTCGCTACTGCTTCAACCACAAGGTTTGTCTTCGTACGGCTTTCAGCTTCTGCTTCGTATTGTTTGTGAAGATCTTCTTGAGTTGTTCCAGTGATTTGGAAGTACATTTCAGGTGAGATACCTTGACGTTGCATGTTTCCAAGGAACTCGTTGATTGAACGGTGTACTTCTTCGTGGATCATTTCTTCTGGAAGGTCAACGATTTCAGCGTTTTCAACTGCAAGATCGATTGCTGCTGCTTCTACTGCATCGTTGTATGCTTCTTCTTTAGCTGCTGCCAATTCTTTGCGGTATTTTTCTTTCAATTCGTCAAGAGTTTCAACTTCTTCGTCGATGTCTTTTGCCAATTCATCGTCAAGAGCTGGTACTTCTTTTGCTTTTACTTCGTGGATAGTTGTCACGAATTTCGCTTCTTTACCTGCAAGGTCAGCTGCTTGGTAGTCTTCTGGGAAGGTTACGATCACATCAACTGTTTCACCAGCAGAGTGTCCAACCAATTGGTCTTCGAAACCTGGGATGAATTGTCCTGAACCAAGTCCAAGTGAGAAGTTGTCACCTTTACCACCGTCGAATTCAACACCGTCGATAGAACCTACGAAGTCGATCACAACTGTGTCACCTTCTGCTGCAGCACCTTCTTTAACAACCAATTCAGCCAAGTTGTTGCGTTCGCGTTCGATACGAGCATCCACATCAGCGTCTGTTACTTCTTTAGAAACTTCTACTGATACTTCAAGGTCTTTGTAAGCACCCAATTTTACTTCAGGTTTTGTGACAACAGCTGCTGTCAATGTCCAGTCTTGACCTTTTTCCATAGATACAACATCGAAAGTTGGTTGTGCTACAACTTCGATTCCAGCTTCTTTAACAGCTGCTTCGTATGCTGCTGGAAGAAGATCGTTCAAAGCATCTTGGTAAAGTGCTTCTTCACCGAAACGTTGGTTGAAGATTGGACGTGGAATATGACCTTTACGGAATCCAGGTACGTTCAAAGTTTTCTTAACTGACTCAAACACACGGTCCAAAGCAGGTTTGATTTGCTCTTGGCTGATTGTGAAAGTCAATACACCGTGGTTAGTTTCTTTGTTTTCAAATGATACAGACATTCTGTCTCTCCTTAAAATAATATAGTCATTCCTTATAATTTTACCACAAAACTTTGAAATTGCAAGTTTTAAAACGTTTTTGCCTCTCTTTTCATCCAAAAAAACTAGCCCTTAAAAGCTAGTTCTGATTATGATTTTCGGATGGGATCATCGAGGTAGAGAGCACGGGCGCCACCGATCAATTTTGGCCGACTGGCGAGCGCTGTGACATGGGCTCCACCTAGTTCACGCAAGATAGGGCGAATTGGAACTTGCACGTGTTTGACATGCATCCCTACTGAGGTATCTCCGATGTCTAACCCGGCTTGGGCTGTGATAAATTCCACCTCCACAGGATCCTTAAAATACTTGAAAGCTGCGAGTTGTCCAGCACCTCCTGCATGGAGACTCGGAAGGACATTGACGATTTCTAGCTCCTTCTTATCTGCCAATTCCCGCTCGACCACCAAGGCGCGATTGAGATGCTCACATCCTTGTACCGCCAGATAAATCCCTCTTGGATTCAACTCATCTAGTAAGGTCTGGACAATAGCTTCAGCAATATCGATGTTGGAGGCTTTTCCAATTGGCCCTCCTGCAACTTCGCTTGAAGACATCCCGAGGACTAGAATCTGTCCTTGGCGGAGACGGCTTTTTGCCAAGACATCTACCAAGATTTCTTTTGTATCCTTCTTCAGTTGCTCCAGATCCATGAATTAGCTTCCTTTCTTTTGAAATGCATAATAGACCACATAGCCTAAAGCCATTCCAACAAAATTCTGAGCAAGGTTATTTGGAATGTCCGAGATAGCAGCTCCCCAGCCATTGCCTAAAAAGAGGGCAGAAGCTAGTGCGTAACCGCCTACCATCACAACTGTCGCAAGAAGCAAGCCTAGGTAACGAGCTTTTCCCTTGAAGCCAGCGAAATAGCCTTGTCCCCCGTGAAAGAGGAGGCTAAAGAACATCCACTGAGGATAGCCTGAAATCAGGTCAAGTAGGAAGGCTCCGACACCACCTACAATCGCACCTTCCTTGCGCCCAAAATAGAAGGCTGTGAAATACACTCCAAGATCTAGCAGGGTGACGATCCCTGTAGGAGTTGGAAGTTTGGTATAGTAGCCAAGTACAACTGTCAAGGCTGTCAAAATAGAGAGGCGGGCAATGAGTTGAGTTCGATTAGATGTCATACTGTACTACTCCATACTGGTCTGAATGTTGAATCGCTTGGAAAACAAAGTCTTTAGAGGCTTTAACAGCTTCAAGCGGTGATTTCCCTTTTACCAACTGGCTGGAAATGCTAGACGCAAAGGTACAACCAGCTCCTGTATTGTTCTTTTCTAAGACCGGCTCTTCAATGATGGTGAAGTCCGTCCCATCATAAAAGACATCGATGGCCTTTTCTTTATTGAGACGATTGCCCCCTTTGACCACGACAGTCGCTGCTCCTAATTCGTGGAGCTTGCGCGCTGCCTCCTTCATATCGTCGAGCGATTGAATCTTGCTTTGAGTCAAGATCTCAGCTTCTGGTAAGTTTGGCGTGATGATGGTCACATAAGGGAAGAACTTGATCAATTCGTCTCGAAGAGCTGAAACTTCTACATCATGGCTTTCCTTGCAGACCAAGACAGGATCTAGTACCACAGGGATCTCCGCATGGGCTTTGACATAGTCCAAGGCTAAGTCTGCCACTTCAACATTTGGCAAAAGACCGAGTTTAATAGCAGAAAAAGGAACATCCTTGAGAGAGTTGAGCTGTTGAGCAAAGGTCGTTGGATCCACCGGAATCACTTCAAAACCGTGCTCCGTCATAGCGGTCAAACAAGTCACCGCTACAAAACCATGCTGTTTGTTAGTCGTATAAGTTGCAAGGTCTGCGTGAAGACCTCCCCCACTAAAAATATCATTTCCTGAAATAGCTAGAATCAATTCATTACTCATAACGGATCTCCTTTAAATATAAGCCATTTGGCGCTGCTGTAGGACCTGCTAGATTGCGGTCCTTCTTTTCTAAAATTAGATCGATCTGCTCGATCGGCATCCGATCATTTCCAATCTTCAACAAAGTTCCCACCATATTGCGGATTTGCTTGTAGAGAAAACCATTGCCCGAAAAGGTAAAGACAAGGCGATGATGTTCTGCATCCTCGACCAAGCGAGCCTCTGTAATCGTACGAACCTTGTCTTCCACACTGGTTCCTGAAGCTGTGAAACCGGTGAAATCATGGGTTCCCTCCAACTTTTGGATGGCTGCTTGCATCTTTTCCACATCCAAAGGATAAGGATAGTGGGTGGCATAGTGGCGCATCATGGGGTTCTTGGGACGACCATAATCCACGATAAATTCATAGGTCTTGCTGTGCTTCTTGTAGCGTGAGTGAAAGTCATCTTCTACTTGCTCCACTCGGATGAAATCAATATCCTCTGGGGTTTGGGTATCGAGGGCAAAGCGGAGCTTCTCCTCGTCCCGCGCTTGAGGGAGATCAAAATGAATCACCTGCCCAAGAGCATGGACACCTGAATCCGTTCGCCCCGCTCCATGAACGGTAACAGGGGTTCCTTGATTGAGGCTCGTCAAGGTCTTCTCGATTTCCTCCTGCACACTACGGGCATGCGGTTGGCGTTGAAACCCTGCAAACAAGGTCCCGTCATATGAAATGGTTGCTTTGTATCGTGTCATGGTTTTATTTTAGCAGGATATAGAAGGGGTTACAAGAGTGAAAAACCCAAACTGTCCGGGTACAGTTTTCCAAGCACAAAAAGAAGCTGGGACAAAAGTCCTAGCCTCTCAGTTATTTTTGGATTGTCGAGCAAGACGCAGCGGTTGACTGGGCTCTACTACGCTGATTTCATCAGCTTTTACAGCCCTACACAACTGTGCGGAGGTGGGGCGACGAAATCGAATTCTAACGAATTACCGATTTCTGTCCCACTCTCCTAACTTCGACCTGTTACAAATCTACTAGGTCTCAGTCTCTTTTTTTATTTTTCAAGTCCATTCCTGCTACTCCTAAGATCGCTCCTAGTAAAGCGAGTCCCAGAGCAGATTCCACTCCTGTTTCTGGAAGTTGCTTGTTAGAAGATACCGCTTCTGAACCAACCTCTTTTTCCACAGCTGCTGGAATTGGCGTTGGGGTATTTACTGGTGCTATTGGTTGATCCTTCGCGATCACTTGAGGCGTTGAAGGTTCTGGAACCATTTTGTTTACAAGCACGTCTGGTTTCACTGGTGCTTCTACTGAAGGGTTTGTTGGGATTACGACTTCTTTGGTACCGACTTCAACAATTTCTGCAACCGGCTCTGTGGCAACTTCTGTAGCGATTACTTTTCGACTTTGATTAAGCGCCGAAACCTCTACATACTCAAGACCTTGCCCTTTAACTCCAGCCTGGATTACTCTGCGTTCTCCTTTAGCGAGATCTGGATTGGTGCGTTCCACAAGGTCAAAATCAAGTTCTTTCTCCACGATTTCAAGACTTGGTTTGTCTTCCACTAGGGCTTTGACGTCATTTTCAGCCAAGCTACCTACTTGCGTAATTGGCTTGAGCCCCGCAAGGGCTTGGGTCAGAGTAGACACTTCTTGATCCACCTGATCTTGATGAGCACGGCTCACATTCCAATTCAAGCTATCTAAGGCTTTCGCAAGTGCTGCGCGAGATTCTGGTGTGTAAATGGCTAGATCTGTTGGCACCGTAGCAACTGCTTTTCTAAGAGCAGTGAAGTCCGCCTTGAAATAGTCCTTGTTGTGGTTGGCAAAAGCTTCCATGAGATCAAAGACATTTTTTTCGATGTATTCTTCACTTGGGGTATCACACCAAACAGCTACCATGCTACCGACCATCGGCAAAGATGTTTCTGGATATGTTGTACTTGGGAGTTGTCTAAATGGAGTAGCAGCTGCATTGGCAATCGCTTTTTCAATATAACCACCACCCGTTTCAGGTGTTCTTCCCAAAACATAGTACCAGTCTCCGTTGGTATTAAGGAATTTATACCCCTTATCTGCCAAATACTGTGGAGATGCGAGGTTATATCCCCACCATCCTTTAGACCAGTATGAAATCAAGACGTCCTTGTCAAAGGCGACATCATCTTCATCTCCATAATAGAAGCCATCGTTAAAGGCCATTGGCTGCAAGCCTTTTTCACGCGCCATGGCTGCAAGACTATTGGAATACTCCGCAAACTTACCATAGAGGTCATACCACTTGAGGTAGTACCAACCTTGCGCACTGGTAGCGTCATTGGCATATTCATCCGTTCCGTAGTTAAAGATCTTAGACTTGTCTTTGAAGTAGTCCATGTACTTGCCAATCAAGGCTTTGGTAAAGTTGACTGCTGCTTCATTGGTCAAATCCATGGTTGTTTTTGAAACCGTATCAAAGCTGGCTTGTGGATTTTCAATGCCCAATTTTTCCATGGCCACCAACAAAGCATCCATGTGTCCAGGACTATTGACTGCCGCAATCAAGCCGATTCCTTTCGCAGTCGCATAAGCATGGAGTTCATCCATTTCCGCTTGGGTCAATGCTTGACCATTTGGATCATCGTAATAGGCCTTGGTACCTTCTAAAATGGCCTTTTTCACATCGTCACTAGCATAAGTCTTGCCATTGGCTTCCACCGTCATATCATCGAGGACGAAGCGCATACCATCGTTTCCGACAAGGAGGTGCAAGTCAGAATAACCCAACTCACTGGCCTTATCTACGATCCGTTTCAACTGATCCAGTGAGAAGTATTTGCGGCCTGCATCGATCGAGATGACCTTCTTCATGGCAAGTTTTTCTTCCGCTTCTTTTGCTGCAACTTCTTTCGCGTAGCTTTCCGTATACACCAAAGCATCTTGAGCTGCTTTGAGATGGTCGATCAAGGTTTTGGCCTCTGCTCGAGTGGTGTTTGCTCCTGCCCCTTCTAAAGCTTTTTTAGCTGCTGTAAAGGCTACTAGAGATTCCGGTGTATAGTGGTCCAAATCAGTTGGAGCTTCCGAAAGAGCTTTTTCGACCACTTCAGGATCTGCTACAAAGTAGTCCGCATTCTTGTCCGCGAAGGCATGCATGAGCTTAAAGAGAAGGTCTTTTTTGTAGGTTGCGGATGGCGTATCTGCCCAGGCAGCTACCATGCCACCGATGAAAGGCACCTTGGCCCCGTCATTTTTTTGAACCGCATCAATCGCTGACTTGGAAATTCCTTCGAGACCTTGATCAAGATTGTACCAACCAGATCCAGCCTTGTCCCGTCCGAGCACATAATACCAAGCATCATTGGTATTAAGAATCTGATGACCTAGTTCAGACAAGAGTTTTGAAGATGCGACATCATAGCCGTTCCAGCCACCTGTCCAGTAGGAGACAATGATATCCTTGTCAAAAGTACCATAGGAAGTATCGCCATTGTAGTAGATTCCATCATTGAAGGCCATTGGTTTCATCTTGTGTTTTTTCACAATAGCTGCTAGATCATTAGCATATTGGATAAATTTTTCATAGCCTTTTTCTGGATAGCCTTCACCTGGCCAATGCTTGCTGGCTTGGAGAACCTGCCAACCATGGGCATCTGTAGCATCGTTGGCATATTCATCCAAACCAATATTGAAAATGTCTGCCTTGCCGCTGAAATAAGCCGCATACTTGTCTACCAAAGCCTTGGTGAAGTCTAAGGCTTTTTGGTTGTCCAAATCAACGGTCCGAGCTGATTTTTTAGTGCCAAAGTAATTAAAGTGAGGGTTTTCGATACCCAATTGTTCCATGGCCGTCAGAATCGCATCCATGTGACCTGGACTATTAATGGTTGGGATGACACCTACTTTCTTCGATTTGGCGTAAGCCAAAATATCATCCATTTGAGCCTGGGTCAAAGCTGTCCCGTTCGGATCATCGTAATAAGCTTTTGTCCCTTTTTCAACCGCATCTGTCACGGCTTGGCTAGAATAAGAAGTATCTCCCACTTTCAAAGACATATCATCCAGCACAAAGCGCAAACCGTCATTTCCAACTAGAAGATGCAAGTCTGTATAACCCGTCTTACTAGCTTCATCAATGATTTCCTTGATTTGCTCTGGTGAGAAGTACTTGCGACCGGCATCAATCGAAACAATCTTTTTCTTGGCTAATTTTTCTTCTTGGTCAGGATCTTTAGCAGGCGTTTCCGTCGCTGCTGTCGTTGGTTGAGCTGCCACATCCGACTCTGCGACAGAGCTTGCTTCTTCGCGAATCAAACGGTCAAGATCTGATACCCGCAATTCACGATCAGGCAATGTCGGTTGACTTTGATCGACGATTGGGGCAGGAGCCGTTGGTTTTTCTACTGTTGGCTGAGAAGCTTCCTCATTAAGAGAAATCGTTGCCTCTCCCTCGCTTGGCTGAGTTGGAACTGTCGTTGCAGGACTGTCTGTAGCCGTTGGCGTATCTGCCGCTACAACCTGAGCGCCAGCAAAAAATCCTATGAGCACCGAAGCAGCTCCTACTGCATACTTGCGAATCGCATAACGTGGTTGATGTGATTTCATCAGGACCTCCTAAATTGTCTTTGTAATCGTTTTCTTCAATTTACCACGATATCTTAATAAATTCAATGAGGCTTCTCATTATTCTTTAATTAGGAGAGGAAGTTCTTAGATTCGATCCAAAATAAAACGAGTTCCTTACTCAAAAGGAAACTCGTTCATTCTTATAAATCATCTAAAGCATCTTTGACCTTGTCAAAGAACCCTTTTTTCTTTGGGTTGACCTTCAAATCACTTGCTTCCGCAAAGGCTTGAAGGGCTTCTTTTTGCTTGTCATTTAAACCAGTTGGGGTGACGACATTGACAGATACATATTGATCCCCCATAGCACCACCACGTAAGCTTGGAGCCCCTTTTCCACGGAGGCGGAATTTCTTACCGGTTTGGGTTCCTTCAGGAATGACCAAATCGACATCTCCGTGAACAGTTGGCACATGGACCGTATCTCCAAGAGCTGCTTGGACAAAGTTCAGGTCTAACTTGTAGTAGATGGTTGAGCCATCTCGTTCGAAGCGATCGCTCGGCTCAACATTGACAACGACATACAAGTCACCATAAGGTCCACCGTTAAAGCCAGCTTCTCCTTGACCAGCTAAGCGGATTTGTTGACCCGTTTCAACTCCTGCAGGAATCTTGACGTTCACACTATGAGCTTGTTTTTCATGACCTGTTCCACGACAAGTCGTACATGGATCTTTGATTTCTTGACCACGACCATGACAGACATCACAGGTCACTTGACGGCGCATCATACCAAGAGGGGTTTGCGTATCCACATTGATGACTCCAGAACCATGACAGCGTCCACAGGTCACCGGACTAGTCCCTGGCTTAGCCCCAGAACCATGACAGGTATGACAGCTAGCTTCCCGATGGTACTTGACTTCTTTTTCCGAACCAAAAATCGCTTCTTCAAACTTGAGATTGACGCGGTATTGGAGGTCATCCCCTTGACGAGGTGCATTCGGATTACGACTTGCACCGCCACCAAAGAAGCTAGAAAAGATGTCTTCAAAGCCACCAAAACCAGCACCATCAAAGCCACCAAAACCACCTGCTCCGCCACCGAAGCCACCATTGGCACCTGCAGCACCATATTGGTCATAAGCAGCCCGTTTTTGCTCGTCACTCAAAGTCTCATAAGCTTCTTGAACTTCCTTGTACTTTTCCTCAGCACCAGGCTCCTTGTTGATATCTGGGTGATATTTTTTAGATAATTTCCGATAGGCTTTCTTGATTTCATCCTGAGATGCATTCTTTGAAACGCCCAAACGGTCATAAAATTCAGTATTGTTCATACAAGATACTAAGAGCGAACAGAAAGCGACTGAAATTTAGGAAACCGACAAGAAATCCTGATTTCTTAGGCGGTTTATCTAATTTCCAAGCTTTCCGCTCGGGTTCAATTCCCCGAACACTCTTTGTTCCTTTCTATAATTTTCATGTAAATCTTTAGAGGCTGTTTTCTATACTTCGCTTCACTTCATCAAACTCTTGGTCCGATAGAGTAAATATCAAATCCTCTTCAGCATACTCGTTCTGTTCCTTAAAATAGTTGCCCGCATTCTCTGCCAAGCCTAAACTTAGAATCACTTTTCTTGCAAACTCTTGATGGGCAAAACCGATAGCCGTAATGATCTGTTTATCTTGCACAAGAACTTTCGGTTGGAAATTTTCACGTGGAAGAAATTCAAAATAGTCAAAGAAGTTTTGCCAAATTCCACCTGTAAATTTCGTGTCCTTCAACAGACCTGCTTTCGCTAATAAAAGAGGCGCTGAAGAAATGGCTGCAATGAGGATATCTTGCTCACCAAGATCCCTCAAGAACGAAATCAATTTCTCATCCTGTAGGGCAGGTCCTATATTGACCATTCCTGGCAAAATCACGCAAGAATACTCTTCTATACGGATTTGATCTAGAGTTTTCGTTGGTTGACAGGGCAAGCCATCCTCAGAGACCACCATCGAATGATCTGAAACGGCATAATCAATCGTAATATCAAAAGACAGAGCTAAAGTACTCGTTAAAGCAGTTATCTCATAAAGAGAAAAATTAGGATAAATGATACAAAGTACTTTTTTTCATAGGCAACATCCTCTATTTTACCGAAAAACAGAGGCTGGGTTGCAACCTCTGGATTTCTTTTTATCATTTATTAGTTAGGCGTTTAGGAAAGGCGCCATAGCGATACAATCACTTTAGTGATTAGTCATTCTTAACGCCTCGCTCCCCGATTTTCAAGCTCGGGATAAAATAGTCCACTGGACTATTTTATTTTTCTGTAAACTCTCCGTCTACGACGTCATCGCCTGCATTTCCTGATGCTTGTGCGCCTTCTGCTCCTGCTTGTGCTTGTTGGGCTGCTGCGGCTTGTTCGTAGAGTTTAACAGCCAATGCTTGTGCTTTTTCGTTCAAGGCTTCAAGTTTTGCTTTCATTTCTTCAAGGTTACCTGATTCTTGAGCTTTCTTAAGATCATCAAGTCCTGCTTGTGCAGCATCACGTTCTGCATCAAAGCCTTTTCCTTCAGTTTCTTTGATTGTCTTTTCAGTTGCAAAGATAGCTTGGTCTACTTCGTTACGAAGGTCTACTTCTTCTTTACGTTTCTTATCTGCTTCAGCGTTTGCTTCTGCATCTTTCATCATGCGGTCGATTTCTTCGTCTGTCAAACCTGAGTTAGATTGGATAACGATTGTTTGTTCTTTTTGAGTTCCAAGGTCTTTGGCTTTAACAGATACGATACCGTTCTTATCGATGTCGAATGTTACTTCGATTTGTGGAATACCACGAGGTGCAGCTGGGATATCTGTCAATTGGAAGCGTCCAAGAGTCTTGTTATCTGCTGCCATTGGGCGTTCCCCTTGAAGAACGTGGATATCAACGGCTGGTTGGTTGTCTGCTGCAGTTGAGAAGACTTGTGATTTAGATGTTGGAATCGTAGTGTTGCGGTCGATGAGTTTTGTAAAGACTCCACCCATTGTTTCGATACCAAGTGACAATGGTGTTACGTCAAGAAGAACAACGTCTTTCACATCACCTGTGATCACACCACCTTGGATGGCAGCTCCCATAGCCACAACTTCATCAGGGTTCACTGATTTGTTTGGTTCTTTGCCAGTTTCAGCTTTAACAGCTTCAACAACGGCAGGAATACGAGTTGAACCACCGACAAGGATGACTTCGTCGATTTCTGACAAGCTCAAACCTGCATCTGAAAGGGCTTGACGAACTGGAGTTTTCGTACGTTCTACAAGGTCACGAGTCAAATCGTCGAATTTCGCACGAGTCAAGGTCATTTCCAAGTGAAGAGGTCCAGCAGCGCCTGCAGTGATGAATGGCAAGCTGATTTGTGTTGAAGTCACACCAGAAAGGTCTTTCTTCGCTTTTTCAGCTGCATCTTTCAAACGTTGAAGCGCCATCTTGTCTGTTGACAAATCGATACCATTTTCTTTCTTGAATTCTGCTACCAAGTAATCGATGATTTTTTGGTCAAAGTCGTCACCACCGAGTTTGTTATCTCCAGCAGTAGCTAATACATCGAAGACACCGTCACCCAATTCAAGGATAGATACGTCGAATGTACCACCACCAAGGTCGAATACCAAGATTTTTTCTTCTTTGTCTGTCTTGTCCAAACCGTAAGCAAGAGCTGCTGCAGTTGGTTCGTTGACAATACGTTCTACTTCAAGACCAGCGATTTTACCAGCGTCTTTAGTTGCTTGACGTTGCGCATCGTTGAAGTAAGCTGGAACTGTGATAACTGCTTTCGTTACTTTTTCACCAAGATAATCTTCAGCGTAACCTTTCAAGTATTGAAGGATCATAGCTGAGATTTCTTGTGGTGTGTATTCTTTGCCGTTAGCAGAAACTTTTTCAGAAGTACCCATCTTAGATTTGATAGAGATGACTGTATCTGGATTTGTGACTGCTTGACGTTTTGCAGCATCACCAACGATGATTTCACCGTTTTTGAATGACACAACAGATGGAGTCGTGCGGTTTCCTTCTGGGTTTGCGATGATTTTGCTTTCAGTTCCTTCAAGAACTGCCACTGCTGAGTTTGTTGTACCTAAGTCAATACCGATAATTTTAGACATATGTTTTTCTCCTTAAATTTATCTTCTTTTTTTCTTTTTGATATTTTCCCTTAAGTGGCGGGAAATATCTTCCTTGCAAGCCTCCGGCTTGCCTCTTATCTTTCTTTCATAGTTTAGTGTCGTTTCGGACAAGGTTTTTAAGTTCTCTAGCCTAGTTATAAACCACTACCATGGCTGGACGCAGGATGCGGTCATGGAGTTTGTAGCCTTTTTGGAAGACTTGTGCGATGGTGTCTGCTGGATGTTCATCATCTGCAGGCAAGGTTTGGATGGCCATGTGGTAGTTATGGTCAAAGGCTCCGTCCGCTGGAATTTCTTCGATTCCTTCTTCCTTCAGAGCATGTACCAAACTTTCTTGGACCATTTCCAAGCCCTTCTTCACATCATCTGTCAACCCTTCTACGGCAAGGGCACGTTCGAGGTTGTCCAGTGATGGTAAGATCGCTTTTGCCAAATCTTGGCTACGGTATTTTTGTAATTGTTGACGTTCTTCATTGGCACGGCGCTGAATATTTTGCATTTCTGCATGAGCACGAAGGTATTTGTTTTCAAATTCCTCGGCACGCGCTTGTGCTTCTTCTAACTCAGAAGGTTGGTTGCTTTCCTCTACAACTTCTTCAGTTGTCTCGGCAACTTCCTCTTCTTTCACGTCTTCTTTTTTGATATCTTCTGTCAAGGCATACACCCCTTTCATTTGGTCTTAATTTACTTCATAATGGTTGCTGTTGAGGTAACGGTAGTAGTCCGTCAACTTCATAACCAGTACCCGTCCGATGACATTGACCAGGCTAATCACACGCCTGTAATCCATCTCTACGGGACCAATCACATGCATGAGGGCCATCCCACGATAAGGAACCAGGAACTTGTGACTAATCACCGTCACATTTTTCAAGGCCTTTTCTTGGGATTCTGCAACCAGGATCTGGGTCATTTGGTCTTCTGGCATTCCCCCTCGCAACTCGAGAGCTACATGTTGGGGATTGTCCAAAAACTGATAGGTCTGAAGATCGGCGTAGGCTAATGATGAAACCTTTCCTTCTATAAAGACCAGTTCTTGAAACAGTTGCGAGAAGACGTAATCAAAGAGATCCAAGACATTGTCTGTCGTCTTGAAATAGCGCTGTACAATCTGTGGAATCTCTGTCCGCAAGCGGTAGTGGATATCCAAGACTGTATTTCCAATGAAACGCTCTTGAACCAGCTGATGGAAGATTTCCAAGTCACTGGTTAAGAAATTCTTTGGAATGGCAAACTGTACAGTGACAGGCTTTGATTCATCCAAGGTCAGAACCGCTAAGGCATCATGGTTGGATAATGGAACAATCTCAAAACCAGTCAAGCGCTGACGTGTCGGTTCAACATCCTGAATCACTGCGGTGTAACCCGTCATCTGGGCTAGTAACTTGGCCGTAGCATCCAAGATATCGTCTAATTTAAAGGCTTCGAAATCAAAGGCTTTCACCACCTGGTAGACATCTTGCTCATCAATCAACTCTAGATCAAGGGAGTTCTGAACAAAATATTGAAAACCAGCTCGACTAGGCATGCGGCCACTCGAAGTGTGGGCCTTTTCTAGTAAGCCTTGTTTTTCGAGAGCAGCCATGTCGTTTCGAATGGTCGCACTACTGGATTGAATCACATCTTGTAGCGCTTTTGAACCAACTGGTTCGTGGGTCTTGGTAAAGATATCGACGACAAGATTGAGAATCTCATTTTGACGTTCTGTAACCATGACCTCACCTCTCTTTCGTATTTAGCACTCTAAACACTCAAGTGCTAAACCATGATTCTATTATACACCCATCCAAAAGAAAGTCAAGAAAAAAACCCAAAAAATTAGCACTCTTTTCCCAAGAGTGCTAAAAATCATTCTGAAGACCTAGAAAAAGAGAATCTCCTCCTATTTTCCAGCCTTTTTCAATAGTTGAATATATTCTTCCAATACTAGCTGATGTTTGGCCATATACTGGGCATTTTCTACGCCAACATAACGGAAATGCCAATTCTCAAAATTCACACCTGTGATGTTGCTCTTCCCATCTGGGTAACGAAGGACAAAGCCATATTGCGGTGCGATGGCAGCCAGCTGCAAGCCCAACTCATCACTTTGACCAGCTTCGACACTCATATCGATCGCAAGCCCCGTCTGGTGTTCACTAGCACCAGGAACCTGTACCTGGGTCTGTACCTGCTTTTCAGCTTCTTCGTGCGAAAGACCACTGGCCTCTAATTGCGCAACACGCTCATTATAGAGCTCTGTTTGTTCCGCCACGCTTCGATAACCCGATATCAAGGTTTCTTCTGGGGCAATTTTTCGAGCCGCCTCTAGAAATTGACGAGTTGGCTCTACAATCCGACTATCCACTTTGATAGCATCTACATCTGTCAATTGTGGGTTCAACTCTGGCTTCACATTATCACGATTGACCAAGATCAACTGCCAGTCTTTTGTCGAAACAGCTGGTAAATCTGATTTTTCTTTCTTTTTCTTAGAAGAAGAGGGAGTCGTTACAGCTGTTTTTTTTGCCTTCCAAAACTGAAGCCCTGAAAACAAGCTTGGTTTAGCCAAGTAAGCACCAATTCCTGATCCAAGGATCACAAGAAGAAAGAAACTCAATAGGTAGGGCCACCGTTTCTTACGTTTTTTTCTTGCGCGTCTATACTTATTTGTCATGGCCATCCTCTAAGAGTTTTGCTCCAACCTTACGATAGGACATATCTCCAATCTTTTCAATATGAAAGGCGCCATCCTCATAGGCCAAAACCGTTACACTTCCGTTGTCCAAGACCAATTCTTCGACTGCTTTCGGATCGATGAGATAAATCAAGGTCGTAATGGTCATGCCGTGGCTGACAACAATCGCATTTCCACCGCCAGTTGCTTCCACCTCTTTTGCGATGGCTTCAAACCCTTCTTTGATCCGACCACTCAAGGCACCCCAAGATTCAGCCCAACCAGTGGTGTCGACTTCAACAATCCCTTCTGCTAACTCCATCAAGCTCAACTGATGGAAATCCTCGACCTTAAAGACACGGGGTAAAACCCCCATGAAGAGCTCGCCATCATAGGCACCGTCGAAGCTACCAAAACACCACTCACGAATGCGTTTATCATAGCGATAAGGAATCTGACCTGTCAAACCAAGTTCTTGAAGAACAATTCCCATGGTTTGAATGGTACGACCAGAATCACTCGAAACAGCCTCTTTAAAAGAAAGACCTGCTTCTTTAAGGCCAAGCCCTAATTCTCTAATCCCACGCTCTCCTGCTTCTGTCAGCGGAGTGTCTGACCAGCCCTGTGCTCGCCCAATGGTATTAAACATGGTTTTTCCATGACGAGCAATATATAATCTGGTTTTTGTCATTGTATTACCTCCGTATGTATCTCTTTCATTATATCATTTTTTGTAAAAAGAAAGTAGGAAAGCTCTTACAAGTTTTGAGAGAAAGAAAAGGCTATGACCAAAAGGTCAGCCTTTTACGACGGACTAGGATTCTTGCAAGCTTTCACCGACTTCACGGTAACTGCTATCTCCAAACCCCTTAACCGTCAATACTCCATCTTCATATTCTACAAGGGTAACACTACCATTTGAAAGAGGCAGATTGAGATTTGGTTTTCCTTCGACCAAGCAGACTAAGGTCTGAATGGTCCAACTATGGCTGACCACCAAGGCATTGCCTCCACCATTTTCTTCTACTTCTTTGGCAATGCCTTCAAAACCTTCTAGGATTCGGCTTTTCAAGACTTCCCAAGGTTCAGCCCAATTTGCTGTGTCCACTTGGCAAATTCCATTGGCCAAGTCTTCCAAGGTCAAGGTCTTATAATCCTCCACATCCAGCACGCGCGGCACGACACCATGAAAGAGCTCCCCTCCATAGGCACCATCAAAACTTCCAAAACACCATTCGCGGATCCGTTTGTCAAAGCGATAAGGAATCTGGTCTTTCAAGCCCAATTCATCGAGAATGATCCCCATAGTCTGAATGGCACGGCCTGAATCACTGGAATAAGCTCGAGTAAACTCCAAACCGGACTCACGCAAGCCGATTCCTAGAGCTTGAATCCCTCGTTCTCCTTCTGCTGTCAAGGGTGTATCGGACCAGCCTTGAGCACGGCCAATGGTATTAAACATGGTTCTCCCATGACGAATCACAAATAATCTTGTTTTAGCCATCTTGTCTCCTTTTGCAAGAAAAAAGTCTGGAGTTTTATCATCACAGACTTTTCTATTTTCTACTATTATACTAGATTTCTCTTAGTTTTTAAAGCTATGAACCGGAGCTGGAATTTGACCACCACGGGCAATGAAATCAGCTGATGAAGCTTTGTTGACCTTCATTACCGGAGCAGATCCAAGAAGTCCACCGAGCTCTAACATATCGCCTTCTTTTCCATAAGGAATGATCCGAACGGCTGTTGTCTTTTGGTTAATGACCCCGATAGCTGCTTCGTCGGCGATCATGGCCGCAATGGTTGTATCTGGAGTATCAGCTGGGATGGCAATCATATCTAGACCGACGGAGCAGATAGCTGTCATGGCTTCCAATTTTTCCAAGTTGATATGACCGGATTGAACCGCCGCAATCATCCCTTCGTCTTCTGAGACCGGAATGAAGGCACCTGACAACCCACCGACTTGGTTACAAGCCATGATCCCGCCTTTTTTCACTTGGTCATTGAGCAAAGCTAGTGCTGCTGTTGTTCCGTGGGTTCCTACTACTTCAAGCCCCATGGCTTCAAGGACACGGGCAACCGAATCCCCAACAGCTGGTGTTGGCGCGAGAGACAAGTCTACAATCCCAAACTCAACACCGAGACGTTCACTAGCCATTTGACCCACTAATTGCCCAACACGGGTAATCTTGAAAGCTGTCTTCTTGACTGTTTCAGCCAATACATCAAAGCTAGCGCCAGGAACTTTTTCAATGGCCCGTTGGACAACACCTGGTCCTGAAACCCCAACGTTGATGACGACATCTGCTTCACCGACACCGTGGAAGGCACCCGCCATAAAGGGATTATCTTCTACTGCATTGGCAAAGACTACGAGCTTACCAGGCCCCATTGGATCTGCTTGGGATGCCTCTTTAATGATACGACCCATATCTCGGACAGCGGTCATATTGATCCCTGTCTTGGTCGATCCGATATTGACTGAAGAGCAGACAAAATCTGTCTCCGCAAGGGCGCGAGGAATGGAATTAATGAGGATTTCATCCCCTTTTTGGTAGCCTTTTTGAACCAGAGCTGAGAAGCCACCGATAAAGTTGACCCCAACTTCCTTCGCCGCACGATCCAGTGCCTTAGCAAAGGGTACATAGTCTGTCGCATCTGTTGCGGCTCCGATAATAGAAATTGGAGTGACTGAAACCCGCTTATTCACAATCGGAATGCCAAGTTCTGCCGCAATCTCATCCCCCACAGCCACCAAATCTTTGGCCTTTGTCACAATCTTATTGTAGACTTTTTCTGCCGCCTTTTCGATATCCGGATCAATACAATCTAGAAGCGAAATCCCCATGGTGATAGTCCGAACATCGAAGTTCTGCTCCTCAATCATGGCAATGGTTTCTGTTACCTGTCTAATGTCCATAAATTCTCAACCCCTATCTTACAAATTGTGCATAGCATCAAAAATCGCTGCGCTTTGGATATTGATTTTCACATGCAGAGACTGACCGAATTCTTCCAACTCTGAACGAAGCTGTGTGAAATCTTTTTTCTCATCTGACGATACGACCGCCATCATGGTAAAGTATTCATCCAATACAGTTTGAGAGATATCATCGATATTGAG
This sequence comes from Streptococcus sp. HMSC057G03, assembly GCF_001808745.1. Taxonomy (NCBI): domain Bacteria; kingdom Bacillati; phylum Bacillota; class Bacilli; order Lactobacillales; family Streptococcaceae; genus Streptococcus; species Streptococcus sp. HMSC057G03. The sequence continues at coordinate 36,087 of NZ_KV794426.1, read as the reverse complement.
TCCTAATTCTGCTACTTTCGTTGCAACACCCGCTACGATTCCTTTTTGGTCTTTACCAACGACTGTAATAATTGCTTTCATTTCACTGCTCCATTCTATCTATTTGCTTCCATTGTAGCACAATCCCCTTAAAATCGCCCTTCTCAACTGGGAACGTTCGGATATTTTTATGTGTATAAAAAAATAATGAGGCTGGGACAAAAGTCCTAGCCTCTCAGTTATCTTTGAATTGTCGAGCAAGACGCAGCGGTTGACTGGGCTCTACTACGCTGATTTCATCAGCTTTTACAGCCCTACACAACTGTGCGGAGGTGGGGCGACGAAATCGAATTCTAACGAATTACCGATTTCTGTCCCACTCTCTCTATTTTGATGATTCGGTTTCATCCTTTAAGAGCTCTTTCTTCACGCGCACCGTACTCTCATACTCAGCTCCAGCTAAACGGTCAAAGGGAAAGCGACGATTAAGTAAGACGATGGCAAGAGTCAGAATCAGGTACAATAAAAGCATAAAGAAGAGCAATAAAATCATGGACAGGGTTAAGAGGGAATTGTCCGTCAAGTCGCTATTCAAGAGCGAAATCAAATAGAACAACCCTTGAGGAATCAGATAGAAATAACCTACTACTAGGATTCCCCGCCAGATGGTGCGAAGCCATTTTTGCTTGTCAAAATGCAAGCGGAATTTCAATAAAGCCATTCCCAAGGTTTTGCCCCGCCACAAAGGAATCAAACCAAAATAAACAGCCAAAACCGCTACATAAGGAATCGTCTCCAAATGCTCGATTACCTCGTAAAGCAAGGATAGCATCACAAAGTCGATCAAGAAGGCAAGACCCATCCGAAAACCAGATACTCTGGTCCCTACTCGGAAAGAATGTTCGTCAATTTCGTCTCGTGTTGGCAATAACCAAACCAGGAACCAACCGAGCAAATAGCCCACTCCACCACCGGTGGTATTTTGAATAATATCATCGACATCTGCTAGGCGGTAAGGACCCGGATACAGAAAATAGAGACCTGATAACTGGGTCAGCTCCAAAAAGAGACTAAAGAGGGCTGTCAGAAGAATCGTTTTCTTAAAACCACACTTAAAATAATAGCGCAGATACATCCCAAAAGGAATCAACATCAGGACATTAAAGGCAGGCACATAAAAAGTTGGATGCTTAAGGGCTTGAATCCAAGTACCAGTCTGCGCTAAATCAAAGGGGCTCTCCTTGAAAAAATCCACCACAAAAGCAAAGGGATGGAGATTGACCATTTCCGAGTAGCTAGTATGAATCTTACTTGGATCTGGCAGAGGCAAGATCACCAAGAGATAGACCGTCATCAAGTAAAGCATAAAAGAATAGAAAATCAGCACCCGCAATTTATTGACCGAACCATATTTTCGATAATTCAAAATCATGTAGGGCAAGGTCAGCAAAAATGCCAGGAAAGGAAAGAGCTGAACAGCCGTTTTAATAGTAGAGATATACCCCATTGTGTCTCCTTTTTTTCGTTATAAAATCACCCTTTGCACAATGACAAAAGGTGATTTCTTCATTGATATAGAATATTATACGGCCTGGTAGAGGAAGAGTCAAGGAAGAGGAGTTCATTTCATTTTTTGAGATCCTTATTGAACTACAATCAAAGATGAATCCTCTCACTGTAACATCCTTGGTATAGAATAGGAATCACAAGACTATCCTATTTGTTAGAATTTCAATCATCTCATCTGAAACTTTTCCCACATCAATTGCTTTACTATTTAGTATGGATGGCACAGCATAAGATAGCATTAAGGAGATAAGATTACGAATGATTCGTTCGTTAGGCCAATTAACTAGCTCCCCTTTCACCTTATAGTTATCTAAAATAGGATTGAGTGGCGTTACAATATTGTTCTGAACGATACTCCCTGTTTTTTCAAACAAAGATGAATCAATTAAACACCTTGAAAAGAGAATTTTAATAATATCTCCATTGTTGATCAGAAAATTTAGTCGATCCTCGATCATACTCCGAAAAAAAACTGTAACACTTTCATCGTTACACAGAACTTTTTGATCAGTAAACAATTCAATTGTTTCAGGTATGACCTGATCAAAAAACAAGAGAAGAAGCGTATTGAGTATGCCTTCTTTTGTTTTAAAATAGCTAAAAACGGTCCCTTCTGATACTTCCGCTCGGCGTGCAATGTCAAGCGATGTAGTTTTTTCAAAACCGATTTCAGAAAACAAGGTTAAACTGGCAATTAGAACACGTTTTTGTTTATCACTCAATCTCATGAGTTGAATATGACGAACACAAGCTTGATTTAGATCAACCATTTTCCTTTCCTCCTCACTCCTCTTGAATCACAATCACACGTTTTCCTCTGGTATGCCCTTTTTCAAGATCCTTGTATGCTTCTTTTATTTCGGGTAATGAAAATGGATAGATTTTATCCAAACGAACTGAAATTTCCCCTTTGGAAACAAGCTCTGCAAGTGATAGGAAGTCATCATATTGTGAATGCCGTGGGCCTGTAAATTGAGCTCCTTTCAAGATAGCAGAAGGAGATGGAACCAGGGTAGCAATTTGATCACCTCTCAAACCCAATTGGAAGCCTAATTTTACATAGTCTCCCCCATAACAATCCAACATCTTGGTAACAGTTACTCCTGAAAGTTCTTGAATTTTTTCTTTGATCGATTCATGATAGGAAATCGGGATGGCACCGATCGATCTGAGGTAGTCCGCATTACCAGCACTAGCTATTCCAATAACTCTGGCACCTTTTGAAACAGCATATTGTACTGCAATCGATCCAATTCCTCCAGATGCACCTGAAATGACAATTGTATCCTTAGTTCCAATATTAATTTTTCGAAAAGCTCCTCCTACCGTTAAGGAACTAACCCCCAAGACTGATCCATGCAGAAAATCAATATTAGATAGCATAGAAGCGATCTCCGTCTCCTTCACACAAATCTCAGTTGCTAATGCTCCTCTTTTTGAACCTAGACCAGGTGCACTTATAATCGTCCCAAAGACTCTATCTCCTACCGAAAACTGATTCACATTTTCACCTACTTCAATGATTGTCCCAGCAAAATCACGTGCAACGCCTCTAGGGAATATAGAAGAAGCTTTCTCAAACCATTTACTAGGATGCCTTAGTTTCATTATACGGGATAACATACGAAGCTGTTTAACACCCTCAAAAATTTTATAATCCACCGGATTTAATCCTACGGCAGCTACCTTGACTCTCACTTGATTTTCCTTTAGTGGTTCTGGTTCTACTTCTGCTAATTCTAAGACATCTATATTACCGAAACGATGAAATTGAACCGCTTTTACAGTCATACAATACATACCTCCATTATAAAATTGAGTGATCACTCAATTTTTGATTATTATAGCATACAACTAGCCACTATTCAATGGTAGCTTCAATTAAAAGAATGCAAAAAGTTTTTATCAAAAAAACGCCCAAGATTCTTCTCTTGAGCGTCTGTTATGGATGACCCTAGCCTGCATTTACTATATCAGGAACCTTTACTTCTCCCCTTCAAGCCTTTACTTCCGATAAAGACCAATAGATAACTCACAATCCCTGAAAGATGCAATAGTGTTGAGATCCATCCGGTAATTGCTGGTAAGAGCATGAGGCCAGATAGAAAAATTAAGAATAGATAAAACAGTTTTACGGTGCGTGAAAATTCTTTCCACACGTTTGGCAGGAGCATAATCCCTCCGGTTACAAAGGCGTATCCTACAGCAGAGATCCCTGTTGCCTGAATGTCCTGCCCGTGTGTTAAGAAGTGAAAAACGATGGAAGAGAGGACTGTCGCCGTCACAAAAACGATTAAGACTTGTATGGAGCCTCTTTTTCTTTCTAGCAGTCCACCGAAGGGAAGGATCATGAGTCCGTTTAAAATCAAATGGACCCATAAAAACCAGGCAGGGGCTCCTTTACTACCATGCATCAAGGTCCCACTGACATACTGCCAACCATACACCGGCTTCGAATGAAAAGCTAATAAGTCATACATAGCATCCCCATAAAAGGAAGTCAATAGACCGAGCAACAAACAGATTAGAGCTAAAGTGCTGATAATAGGGTAGGTTGTGAGGATTCTTTTCATATTTATCTTCTCTTTTTCAAAAAACAGCGTTACGATGTTTCCATTCACGATTATTATACCATTTATTTCATTGGAGACAGAAAAAGTTTTTTGCTTTTTTCGTTTCAAATATTTGCTGTAAAAACGAAATGTCGTGACTTATTAGTCGGTCATTATTCGTGACCGGAAAGCGATCCTGTTTTTTAGCCGTAGCAAAAATTTGACTTTCCATTTTAAAAAGAATATACTCATTCTAATCTGAGACAAATATTTTTTATTTTTTTAAATCAACAGTATTGCATTCAGAGAAATAAACGACTAACTTCATGGAGGTGACGCTATGTCATTAGAAGAAAAATTGAACCAAGCAAAAGGTTCTGTTAAAGAAGGCCTTGGTAAATTAACCGGCGATACAAAAACAGAAGCTGAAGGCACTGCTGAAAAAGTTGCTTCAAAAGCAAAAGAAGTTGCTGAAGATGCAAAAGAAGCTGTTGAAGGAGCTATCAAGGGCGTTAAAAATATCTTTCATAAAGACGACAAATAGTCTTTAACATCCTAGACCCACTCTATTTTCTACAGTCATGTTTGACCGTGGAAGATAGGGTGGGTTTTTGTTTATCTTTCATTTAGTTTGGGTGTAGAAAAAACACCCCGAAGGGTGCTCATTGTAATGATTAGCATTCTTTTAAAAGAACGTTTACTAAAGCTACTTTACAAACTTTTTAGAATTTTGTGTTTAGCTCTATCTTGGAATGAAATTTATTTTGATTGATTCATTCCTTTCAACATCGTCACCTACATTTGCGACACGATTCATAGAAACCCCTGTTATTTAAAGTAACGTTTTGTTTTTCTTAATTGTGCAATATTGATATAGAGATGGATGACAGCAGTTATAAGGGCAGCAACTAACTGTACTTCTCCAAGAATAATGGATAGGGCAAACAAGATGATATAGACAGATGGTAAGATTAGCTGATTGAGTTTGAACAAGATTAAATAAGCCTCTTCCATTTCCGCTTGTTTCTCTCCCTCGTCATAGGTTTCTAGATAATCTAATACCTCTTTTGGTGTGGCTAAAATAGAGAGTTGGTAATTACGAATTTTGCTCGTTGTTTTGATGCAGAAACTTCCAACAAGAATGGTTAATACTGCTAAGAGAAAAGCTGATATCGGTAAATCGTGGCTAGGCAACACTGTAAGCAAGCTAAAAAGCATACTAACTTGCAAAACATTGTAAGCAACTGTCCCATAATCTAGAGAGCGATACATCTTAATATAAGCTAGCTCGTTTAATTCATCATCTTCTTCTGCTAGGTAGCTAGCATAAACTTTCCTACTATTCATGATAAAATAGAGAGCTACTATTGTCGATAGTATTCCCAGACAGAAAAAGATGGTCGTCAAAATAAACTGTACTTGCTCTTGAGAAATGTTTAAATGAAGATTCGTAAAGGTAGCACCAAACATTCCGATTAAACCACCCAACAATAAACTTCCTAACAATAGTAATAAATGTTTCTTTTTCATTTTCTATCTTCTTTCTAAAATAAACCTAGCAGTCCTTGAACCAGAGCATGCCCAAATCCAAAAGTAGCCGTTAAAACTTGATCACCAAAACTATTCAGGAGAATGGCAACTAGATAGAAAAATAGAATCTTGTACCCTGATTTTTTGATGACTACTTCAAGAGATTCATTTCCCATCCAGCCAGCTAAAAAAGCATAACTTATCACTGTGAGAAGACTAATTTCTATCGAAGATAGAAAAAGCAAAACGGCTAATGCACGAATCATCAGAGGGTCTACATTGAAATAACGGGCGATACCGGCACAAACCCCTGCAATTTCTTTATGTTCGGTATCTACTTGAAAATCTGCCAAAAACTCTTTCATAATCTTACTCCTTTTATACTCTTTCTTTTACTTTCTTTTCTATCCGCTCAAATACTAAACTAAAAATCAAGCTACTCCAGAAAAAATAATTACTGTCTAAAATCTGAAACCATCCCAGCAAGGTCCCGATCATCATCGAAACATTTGCTATAAAGGCAATGATACAAAGATAATAAATTACTCTATATTTGTTCATGATTCTTCCTCCTCTAAGCGAAATACCGACTCTACTGGCTCATGAAATATCTGAGAGATTTTCAAGGCGATAATAATAGAGGGGGTATACTCATCACGCTCTAGCAAACTAATGGTCTGCCTAGATATACCTGCTAGCTTGGCAAGCTCAGTTTGGTTTAAACCATCACGAGCGCGAAGCTCTTTTAAACGATTTTTTAGCTTCATATTTACCGATTGTCTATCAAATTCAGCCACTTCGCTTAGATATCCCCAAAATGGTAGAATCTGATTTTTCCTCCTTTGTTATTATATAAGATATTATTACCGATATCCTCATAGTTTCTCCGTTCAAAGTCTTATTTCTTTAACTTGATTACATTGTAACATATCTTTTTATTTTTGACAATGATATTAGTCAAAAATATCATTATTTTTGTCATTTTGTAAATGATTTAGGTCAAAACTCTTATCCTGAATAAGAATTGATTTGATATTTTTCTAAATAGAGATGAAATGGATACTTGAAATCAAAAAAATAACGGGGTCAACTTTGTATTTTTGAAACAAAAAAAGACATCCAAGAGAATACTCTTGAATGTCTGTAAACGTTGATAGTATCGTGTTGATTAACGTTTTGAGGTAATTGACTTCGTCGAATGACAGCCGTAATTGTAAGCGGCTAAAGCCACAACAACTACGTCAACTACCACAATTTAGTATGAAAATACAAAAAGAACACCTCGAAAGGTGCTCTTTGTAAGTATTGTAATTCTTTCGAATTAACGTTTACTAAATTGTGAAGCTTTACGAGCTTTCTTAAGACCTGGTTTGGAAAGTATGGATTTCAGTTGGACTAAAAACAGCGTAATATCAAGGATTTTCAGAACGATATCTACTTTTTAATTTCATAAAATATGAATCAATAAATTATAAATAGGGGAATAGTTTAGGTCTGTAAGCATTAAAATAATACACCTAACTTTGGTCACCGTTTTCTAGTTATTCACTCTTTTTTCAGATAGTGTTTTTAAAGTTATGATGTAAAATGCCGCAATTAAAACACTATACATCATAATCGGAGGATAGAGAATTAAGGATAGAATCAATCCCACTCCTTTAATTATTAGGTCAGGTATCAATAACTTTCTATATTGTGCGGTAGCTTCAAGTAATTCTTTCTGATCTATATTGGGTTTATCAATTACTTTATGTAAAAACCAGTTTGCTACCGTTGAAACAATAACGATCAGTCCATAAAAGAGCTGTGCCCTATGCTACTAACTATTCCAGTAGCATAGGGCATAAATGAAACAAAAAATAAAAGATACAAATCCTTTCAAATTCCTCCCTTTTCAACTTGGCTAACTTGATCTGCATTACCTAGGTCGCTTTGCTTTAAATTATACTTTTTTCTTAAACATTTGATAAGAGTAGGTATTTCTTGTGAGTAATTTTCATCAAAAAATTTCGTATATAATCTCCCTATAATCATGGAAAAGTAGTAAAAATAGTTGTTATCCTAGTTGATTAAAAAAATCTCTGATTTCATCATCTTTTATAAAATAATATATAATTTTCCCCTCTCTTCTAGTGTCCAAGATGTTTTGATTGGCTAGTTTACGAAGGTGGTGGGAGGCAGATGCCATACTGAGATTTAATAAACAGGCTATATCGCAGACACAGAGTTCTTCGACGGCAAGGAGATAAAAGATGATATTTATCTGTTTATTATCGGTAAATTTTGATAAAATGCGAAGTGATTTTTGGACTTTTTCCTTTTCAAGGTAGTTCGTTGCGGTTGTAACATTTTGTTGATTTATAACATCCACTTGACAGATACTATCTTTTTTCATAATTTTTTCTCCTAGCCTAACACAGCCCATAGCATGTCAAAGCTGTTGTTTTCAATCAAGATATACATCCCCAATCCTAAATAGACAACGGCAATAAACCATCTGCTATATTTTTCCAAAGTTTCTCCAACAGAAGGGACTTGTGCTAATTTTTGGGCAGAAAAAACCAAGAGATAAATCATGACTAGAAAAGTAAGTAAAGTCACTATCAAATTCGCTAAATTTAAGGTGGTAAAATATGGGACAAAGACACCAATATTGTCAGCGCCACAACTTGCAAAAGTAATCATAGCGACTAGAAAAATCAGGTTTTTATTGTCTTTTCGCAAACCATCTTTTGCAATAGCTTCTCCATCAGAATCTCCTAAAAGCAAAACTTTGAGGCCTAGGAAAATTGGAATCAAACCGAGTAAACCTAAAATCTCTTTACTAGGAATATAATTTAAGACAAATGCAAAAAGCAAACTTAGGAATATTAGACTAACAGAGCCTAGAAATTGTCCTAAATAGATGTTAATGATGTCCTTTCTGCTTTTTCTTTTGGCAAAAAATAACATTAGGATAATAAGTAAGTCTACGGCTGTCCCAGAATACAGGATTATTGAAGTAACAATATTTTGAATCATAAAACACCTCATTCAAATATATTTTTGAATGTATTCTAACATTAACCTTTGTAGATGTCAACTTAAAATCCACCAATTAATAATTGCATGTCAATATTTGTATTGTGAAACTAGTTTCAGAAATATATAGTCTTAAAGTATGTCCACTGCCAATGGTTTTTTCAATATTTAAAAGGAGAGAACCAATTTGGTCCTCTCCAGGGTATAATTTTCCACCAACCCACTACAGTTGACAAAGAACCGTTATTCTCAAATGAGACAACTCCTTTTAGTTTTTATAACCTCAGCTTCTCGGTCTCTTACCTACTTTTAATAGAAAGACTACGAAGGACGATTCTTAAAGTAGTCAGATTGTGCAATATCGAAAGATTAGATGGGCTTAACCAATTTAACAACCCAAATCCAATTAAACTTCCATTTATTACAACTGTTTCTTGAATATTTCTTTGAATTAATTTCTGCAACGATTCAGATAAAGAATTCAATTCCTCGAAGAAATCTAAACGATTATCTAATAATAAAATATCACTCATCTGCTTAGAAATATCAGCACTTTCATTCATCACAACCCCAATATCTGCAAGCGTCAAGGCAGCAGAGTCGTTTAACCCGTCTCCAACCATCAAAATAGTTCGGCCAGCTTTCTGTAATTCCTGAACCAACTGAAACTTACCATCTGGTTTTAAATCAGTATAAACGTTGTCAAATGGCAGATCTTTAACCAACTCTTCTGTTCTAGCCAACGTATCACCAGTTGCCAGAATCAGTTTTTTCCCTTGGCGCTTTAGCTTTTTCAATGCAACTTTCGCCTCGCTTCTCAAGGGAGTGTGGATACAAAACATCCCAATTAATTCTTTCTTATAAGCCAAAAACAATAAATTGTAATGAGTCTTATATTGCTCAATCAAGGCCAGCTGCTCAGAACTAATTCTTACCTGTTCGTCTTGCATTAGTACATAATTTCCAATGACAACCGATTGACCATCAATTTGCGATTTAATCCCTTTGCTTGCAACATACTGAAGCTTGCCATGCATTTCTTCGTGTTCAATGCCTTCAATTTCAGCTTGTTTAACAATTGCATTGGCAATAGGATGATAGATATGTTCCTCCAAACATGCACTTATTCTTAAAATATCTTTCTCAGTATAATCTCCGAAAGGAAGAACCTTTTCAACCAAAGGATAACTCGTCGTGATGGTACCCGTTTTATCAAACAAGAAAGTATCCACTTCCAGATATTTTTCTAATACATCACCATCTTTAATAACCATTTCTCGATTTAGACCTTCCTTTATGGCCGTAAGGTAGGCTACAGGTGTGGATATTTTTAGAGCACATGAAAAATCCACCAATAAAAAGGAAATGGCTTTTGAAAACGAACCTGTTAACAGATAAGTCAAACCAGCACCTAAGAAGTTATATTTTACAACCTTGTCTGCCATCCTAATAAAATGACGTTGTTTTGTCTTCTTACTCTCTTCAGATTTTTTCATCAGATTGATGAGTTGCAAAATACGACTGTTTATCTGATTATCAGTCACACGAATTCTTAACTCTCCTGTTTCCAAAACAGTATTCGCACATACAGAATCTCCCTCTTTCTTTTCAACAGGGAAGCTCTCTCCAGTCAAGGAACTCTCATTGACCATGCCTAATCCTGAAACCACTTGGCCGTCAAACAAGATTTCATTACCTTGGGAGACAACTAATACATCACCTACTTGAACATCAGAACTCTTGATGCTGATGACCATGTCTCCCCGCACTAAGAAAACATCACTTTCTTTAGCAAGAAGGCTTTGTTCCAAATCTGTTGCTGTTTTTTTTAAAGACCACTGATCCAGATGATTACCCAAATCAAGCATAAACATGATGTTGCTAGCTGTCTTGGATTGGTTCATAAACAAGGACAACAAAATGGCCGAACAGTCCAAGACCTCCATGGTTAGTTCCTTGCGCGCTAAAGTTTGATAGGCTTCTTTGACATAACCCAAAGCCTGATAACAAGTCCAAATATAACGAATAGGGTAGGGTACAAAACTTCGAAACAGCAAACGCTTAATCGCTGCACCCGATACAATTGAATAAGCACTCTCTTCTCTACGAATGGGAAGAGTCATCAAGTCCGAAACTTTCCCCTTGTCAATTTTTTTTAAAAAGGCCTCTGCATTTTCTAATACAGAGAAGCCTTCTTTCATACGTAGAGTAAAGTGCTGCTGATCCATATAAAACTGAATAGAGTCGATCCCTTTTTCATCTTTAGCCAAGGAACGAAGATAATCTTGAATATCCAAGGTCAGTGAAAACGAGGACGATAATCGGATATGTTGATATCCTCTGTGTAGCACTTTAAAAGACATATTATTCACCTGTCAGGCTATCTAATTGTTCTTCTTTCTTTTCCTGTTCGTATAAATATTTAGCGTCTTGTAAAACATCATCACCGTGTTGTTTTACAACAGAAACAGATGCATCCAGTCCATCTTTCAATTTGTAAGCTTTAGCCAAGGCCTTAGAATAGCCTTTCTTAGCTTCTTTACTTGCTAAGACTTTCAAGCCAAGCGTCCCAAATGCTACCCCTCCTAAGAAGAGAGATGATTTTTTCGCAACTTTTGCGACGTTTAATACTTCTTTTAACATGTTTATTTCCTCCTTGTAACTATTGTAGCGAAAAATGACAGCAAAAGCAATTGCTGATATCTGATATATAGATAAAATTCTCTATACTGATATTTAATTATATTATGATGAAAACAATATACTTTATTTTTTGATACTGTCAATAATTATGTGTAAACACTTAAGTAGAGTTACGGAGTGTTAATTAAATAAGCTTTCAAGTGTATCAGAACATTGACCAAACCCTTTATGGATTCGTTGACTTTGCTTGAAATTATAATCTTCAAACAACGTAACTAAGTAACGTTCCAGAGCCTCCTCATTAGGAAAAAGAACCTTCTTTTTCGTTTGATGTTTGATTTCTTTGTTAAGAGACTCAATGAGGTTTGTCGAATACATGCTGTGCCAAATCTGGTAGGGAAACTGATAAAAAGTTAAAAGATTATCCGTCTTCTCCAGACTTTCCATGACTTTCCTATACTTTGGTTTCCATTCGGCGAGAAAGTCCTCTAAAGCTTGTCCTGCCATTTCTAAATTTTCAGCACGATAAATCATTATAAATTGCCCCAGAATAACCGCTCTATCTGCTCGTTTCACTTTACTAGCTAGATTTCGACTAATATGAATTAAGCAACATTGTTGTTTAGCTAATGGGTGAGCCTGACTGATAATCTGCTCAAGCCCCTTAAAGCCATCTGTAACTACAAGAGAAATCTGTTGGATTCCTTGGTTTTGAAGCTTGTCTAACAGGGTGGACCAAGAAGCATTGTTTTCTTGAGGCAACTGTGCATAGCATATCTCTATGCGACTAAAGTCGCTAGAGCTATCCTAATTGCGCACCGCCAGTTCTCATAGAAAAAAACACCTTGCAAGATGCAAAGTGTTTTCGTTTGTATTCTGCTGTCCAGTAACGAATTAACGTTTACTAAATTGTGATGCTTTACGGGCCTTTTTCAAGCCTGGTTTGGAAAGTATGAATTTCAGTTGGACTAAAAACAGCGTAATATCAAGACTTTTCTCCGCTTTTATAAAAGCGTTTTTCCAATCAAATTCAACTAATTTTATCTAAATGGTGTGGATTTTACCCCCAAAATTACAGAGAATGGAGCTGATAAACACTAAACGTTCACACCATTAGTTAAATGATTTTTTTCATCATTTTTCTTAGATGATAGAACTTCTAATTTATTTCTTATTCAAGCAAAAACAACCTGCTATAAGTAAGAAAGAGGAAGATACAAGAAAAACACGGCGTAAAAACCGATTCAGTTCATTGTCCTCAATCCTTGTCTGCTTCATTTTCTTTTACGAGATCGTTTTGTGAATCTTTTTCAGAGAGTTTTTGATCAATATACTTGTCAATGTTTTCATAAAATTCCTTGGTCGCTTCACTATCTAATGTTGGCGAGTTCTGAACTTGATTCACTTTCAATTGAACAGATTGAATACCGTAAGA
>NZ_KV794426.1:22761-23258 GCF_001808745.1 Streptococcus sp. HMSC057G03 | reverse complement strand
AATTCTTCTTCTGAAATCGGATCTCCAACAACCGTCAAGACCAATTCATTGTTACTTGACTTGTAGACTTGATTAATAACCGTATAATTGGCGAACTCTTTTCCTACAAACTGTTTGATCCCTTCTTTGCGCGCTTGTTCTATTGTCAGAGTAACTGCCTAATAGCTAGCTGGAAGAATCAACAATACAATCAAAGAAATCAAGCCAATTCTCATTTTAATGCTCAGCTCTTTAAATGAAGTTAAAGGAGATTTTCTCATCAAAATTCTTGTTCCAACAATGTTGGCTAGCATGATAAAGACACAGTTGATCAAGAAAAGATAGAGAGCCCCCAATAAAAATCGTACATTCCCATTAGCTAAACCATAGCCAGCAGTACAGATAGGTGGCATCAAAGCTGTAGCAATGGCTACTCCTGGCACGATATTGTTTGCTTCTTTTTTCCTTGAACCGATCACACCAGCAATCCCACCAGCAATAGCAATGAGAACATCCCA
>NZ_KV794426.1:1454-22661 GCF_001808745.1 Streptococcus sp. HMSC057G03 | reverse complement strand
ATAATAACAGCTGTTGAATTCATATTTAGACCGATAGAGGCAATAAAAATTGCACACATCAAAATCGCTGTATCTCTCAATCGAACATGAAGGTCATCGTATAATTTCTCACGGTATTCCCGTGTTGAATAATTGGCAGTCATTTGTCCTCTCCTCTTTCCTTATTTAAATTGGTATAATAATTAAAAATAACAGCTGATAAACAGCCAAAAAATATGAGCCCATAAATCGTCAAGAAGACACTGGTAATCCTTCCAATCAAGGTCACAGCTAGGAGATCCCCGTAGCCGACAGTCGTCGAAGTCACAAAAGCATACCAAAGACCGTCTCCGTAATTTGTGATAGCAGGTTCAACTAGGAAAAGCACGCCTCCTGACCCAAAAACAAAGGTCACAAAACTCAGAGCAAACCGAGTAAAACCCGTAACCTGCATAATATGCCATAACATTTTTAAACGTTTCATTTGTTCTCCTTATTCATACTAGCTCCTGACCGAGCCGTTTTTTTCCAATAATCAAAGTGAAGATAGGACATGATCTCCATCAGAGAAAGATAGACAAACTGATAGATCTGATTTAAGCTGATTATCAACTGATATTGTTTGAAAAATGACTGGAAGAAAGACCAGATATGACTGTCTTGAATCAGTCCCTTCTTAATATCAGACAGGATATTAGCTAAAGCTCCCAAGGACTGAAACGGTAAATCCTTGACATTTATATAGATCCGGTCCACCACATCATTCAGACTGGTATCTTGGATGGCATGAAATTCTCCAAAGAGAACTCCTGCCGCTCCAAGAGTAGAAACAAATTCCACCAAATAATTTCTGAGGAAATTTTCTCAACCTTTTCCCATAATGTGTTTAGTGCCATCCATAACGATCCCAACCAGAAAAAGGAAAGAAAACAAGCAAAGAAATTTTGCCGTAAATCCCAAAAAGCTTCAAGACTTGGTGTTGTTGGTTTTTCTAACTCTAAAACCAAGATGGTCATAATAATTGCTAGAACAGCATCTGTCAATACAATTAATCTGTCTTTCTTCATCGGATTGCATCCCCTTTCTTTTTTGTAACATTCTATCTTATCGCATAATATTGGATATTCTTTCATAATCCGACTACAAACAAAAATAAACCAAAAAGTATGTCCCTATTATACTATATTTAACTCTAGAAGTATTCATCCATCTAATTAATAAATATATCATATTTCACAATAAGTGAATACTATCAAAGATTCATCCCCTTTCACTTCATCATGTAGTGTTGCTTAGATTTATCAAAAACAACCAAATTTGTATTAATTTCAAGTATCACCTAGTTACAAAAATTTGGGGTGAACAGAAAAAGCATCCCGTATTTTTGATACGAAATGCTTTCAATAAGAGTAAATAAGTTTTAACGTTTACTAAATTGTGATGCTTTACGAGCTTTTTTCAAGCCTGGTTTCTTACGTTCAACTTTACGTGAGTCACGTGTAAGAAGTCCTGCGCGTTTCAATGAATCGCGGAAGTCTGGGTCTACTTGAAGAAGGGCACGAGCGATACCGTGACGGATAGCTCCTGCTTGACCTGCGTATCCACCACCTACAACGTTAACGAAAACGTCGTATGAACCTGCAGTTGAAGTAACTGCGAATGGTTGGTTGATTACAAGACGAAGGTCAGCGTGTGGGATGTACTCTTCAACATCTTTTTTGTTAACAGTGATTTTACCAGTTCCTGGAACAAGGCGAACGCGTGCAACAGCGTTTTTACGACGTCCAGTACCTGCATATTGTGCTTGTGACATACTTTATTGTTCCTTTCCTTAGATAAGTCCTGAAATATCAAGAACTTCTGGTTGTTGTGCAGCGTGAGTGTGCTCAGCTCCAACGAATACTTTCAATTTCATACCTTGAGCGCGGCCAAGAGTATTGTGTGGAAGCATACCTTTAACTGATTTCTCGATCAAACGTACTGCATTTTTAGAACGAAGTTCACCAGCAGAGATTGATTTCAATCCACCTGGGTGGTTTGAGTGAGTGTAGTAGATCTTATCAGTTGCTTTTTTACCAGTCAATTTAACTTTTTCAGCATTGATAACGATTACGAAGTCACCTGTATCAGTGTGAGGTGTGAATGTTGGTTTGTTTTTTCCGCGAAGCACGCTAGCAACAACTGCTGAAAGGCGTCCAAGAGGTACATCAGTTGCGTCAACAACGTACCATTTGCGTTCTACTTGGCCTGGTTTAGCCATGAATGTAGTTTTGTTCATGATTTCTCCTATATGAATGTCGTTTTTGTTTACAGGGCGGATGTTCCGGTCCGCAAGTTATTTGAAAGGTTCCGGGGCCTTACAAATGGGGTAAACAATACCGCCTACTATTGTATCAAAATTCTAAGATAAAAGTCAACCGATTTAGAAAATTATTTGCGATTTTCTTTTCCAATGACAAATCCAATCAAGGAATTCGGGCCAACGTGGGCTGAAATAACCGGTCCAAGGGGCATCACAAGGACTTCATCGACGCCTTCAAGCGCAAGCATTTCTTGCTTCAGTGCTTCGGCTCCTTCTAGATCGTTGGTATAAGACACCAAGGCTGTGCTTTCACCGATATCTGCTTTGATCAGCTCCAGTAATTCTCGGACAGCTTTTTTGCGTCCTCGAACCTTGCTAATTGGGACCAATTTCCCTTCCGCATCAATCCAGAGAATAGGTTTGATGCTGGCCAAACTTCCCATGATCGCGGCACTTTTTGAGAGACGGCCTCCACGCATGAGGTGGTAGAGATCATCGACGAGGAAATAGGTTCGCAGTTTTGGCGCTAGGTCCATGATTTCTTCTTTGGCTTCTGCTAATGAACGGCCTGCATCACGCGCAGCTACTGCCCGCATGACCAGATAACCCTCTCCAATCCCAGCAGCCTTCGGATCGACAATCTCGATCACGGCTTCCGGGTAGTCTTCTAAAACCAGGTCTCGTGCCATGACTGCACTCTGGTAAGTCCCAGATAAGACTGATGAAAAGGCCACATAGAGCAGATCTTTTCCTTCTTTGGCAAATTGTTCAAAGGTTTCCTGAAATTGGCCCACATTGACCTGACTGGTTGTCGGTTTGGCCCCATTTTTCATGGCTTCTAAAAGCTCCGGGCTGGTCAATTGACCTTGGCCAACTGTCTGGTAAACCGTCCCATCTAACTCAATGGTCAAGCCAAGAATGGTCACCTGATGTTCCTTGGCCCAGTTCTGGTCTAAATCTGCGGTCGAATCGGTTAAAATAGCAAATGTCATTACTTGTCTCCCATCATTTCTTGTAATTGTCGCAATACTTCGTGATCGAGCGGTCGCATAGGTGGTTTTTGATCGTTGACCACTCGCTGCGCCTGATTGAGGTTTCCTTTGACGACTGCGACCCGTTTTTCTAACTCTCTGGCAGATACCCGAAGAGCTCCTTGAGCAAAGACGGTCCATTGCTCATTTAAGTCACTGGTCGCTACCGATACTTGGTGGAGGGGCGTGTTAAGCTCTGCCGCCAAGCGCTCGATATAGTCATCTGCCGTCTCATCCTCACCGGTAAAGACCACCTGAACATTGAACTCCTCATAGGTCTGCCGCACTCCTGGCATATACTGGGCATCAAAGACACAGATGACTTCGATCCCCTCAAAGCTAGCATAGTGGCTCAGTTTTTGCAGGAGGATATTGCGGGCTGCATCGAGTTCGCTTTTTTGAAAAAGCTGGCGAGTCTCCTGCCAAAAGGCAATCATATTATAGCCGTCAACCAATAAGATTTTTCGTTTCATATCATTGCCTTTCTAGGATTATAGTCGATTGCGAAAGACCTCATACATGAGGATGGCTGCTGCCACACTGGCATTGAGGCTTTGAACGTGGCCATTCATGGGAATAGTGATCATCTCATCGACTTGCTTTTTGATGTTGGCTGAGATGCCTTTTCCTTCATTGCCAATGATCAAGGCTAACTTGCCAGCCGTATTCCACTGGTGAGATGGCGTGCCGTTCATGTCGGTTCCAAAGATCCAGAAGCCCTCTTCCTTTAGCTTGTCTAAGGTTTGGCTAAGATTGGTCACACGCGCAATGGGAATGTGTTCCACTGCTCCAGTAGAAGTTTTTGACACCACTGGGGTTACCCCAACTGCCCGGTGCTTAGGAATGATGACTCCTGATACATTGGTCGCATCAGCTGTCCGTAGGATAGATCCAAGATTGTGCGGATCTGTTAAACCATCGAGAATCAACAAAAGTGGGTTCTCTTCTTGGGCTGTCTGTTTCAGAATCGCTGCCAAGTCTGTGTAAGCAAAGGCTGCCACACGGAGAACGAAGCCTTGGTGAACAGCTCCTTCTGTCATTTCCTGCAGGGTTTTCTTTGGCGTCCAAGAAATCGACACTTTTTTCTCAGCTGCTAAGGCCTTGATTTTGTCGACATTTTTTCCTCGGAGGTCTTCTTGAATATATAATTTATTGCCTGTATTGGCTTGTAAAGCCTCGGTGACTGCGTGGACACCGTATACGATATCGTTATTTTCCATAGAACTAGTATACCACAAGAAAGGAGGAAGAGGCCAATTCATGATATAATGAAATCAAATCTATCTCAATGAACAAACAGAACTAGAAAGGAAGCCATGCCTCTTTTTCAACGAACCATCAAGCTCACCTTGGCCACCTGTTTAGCAGCTGCCCTTGCTTATGCTCTGGGCTTGACCTATGCCATCTCAGCTGGCGTCATTGCCATCTTGAGTATCTCTGATACACGTCGCAGTACCATCAAGCAGGCCTACCAGCGCTTTATGTCGACCTTGCTGGCCCTTGCTATCGGAAGTCTCGCTTTTTCCTTTTTTGGATTCAACCTCTGGGCACTGGGAGTCTTTATCGCTCTCTATGTTCCTTGCGCCTTTCTATTGGGTTGGCAGATCGGCATCACGCCTAGTACGGTGCTGGTCACCCATCTCTTAATTGAGCAGTCTACTTCCTGGGGGCTCTTGCTCAATGAACTTGCCCTCTTTTTAATCGGGACCAGCTTTGCCTTGCTGGCCAATCTCTATATGCCTTCGAATCAGGCCGCGATCGATCATTACCATGATGTTGTCGAAGACCAACTAAAGAAGATCCTTGCTCGTTTTGCGGAATTTCTTGGTAAAGGGGATGGTCGCAATGATGCTCGCTTGATCAAGGAGTTGGATGGTATCCTAGAGGACGCTTTAAATCTAGTCTATCTGGACCATTCCAACCACCTCTTTCACCAAACCAACTACCATATTCACTACTTCGAAATGCGCAAGCGGCAAAACGATATCCTGCGGGATATGGCTGAGAACGTCAACCGCTGTCAGTTGGCGGCGAGCGAAAGCATAATCCTAGCTCAACTATTTAAGAAGACGGCCCAACAGTTAAGCCAGGAAAATCCTGCCCAAGATCTTCTAGATGATATTAATCAGTATTTGGCGATCTTTCGCGAACGTCCTCTTCCCAAGACCCGTGAAGAATTCGAAACACGCGCCACCTTGCTCCAACTCTTAAGAGACTTAGAAACTTTCATCCAGGTCAAGGTTGATTTTTACCAACAATTTCATAAGGAAACAGAATAGACAAAAAGGCCCTTGCAAAATGCAAAGGCTTTTTTATTGGGGCAGTTGTTGTAAACGCTTTCCTAAAATGGTATACTAGAACTGGAAAATAACTTTTTTAAGGAGGGCCTTCTATATGAAGTCTTCGTATAAGAAACATTTGTACACTACGACACTCAGCCTCTCAGCTGCTGTCTTGCTTTCTGTCATCGGTCATGGCCAAGTATCAGCCGATAGCTTAGAAGCGCCTCAAACAGAGCCAAGTACGGTCCTTGAAGCGGCACCCGCTACTGAGCAAGCTGTGACAGCTGAGACTGCCAGTCCTGCTACAGCTGAAAAAGGAGACACCGCAGCCCCTGCCACTTCTGCAGAAGCAACAGCGACTTCTGATGTGGCTTCTACTACAGAAGTTGCGCCAACCGCTAGTCCAAGCACTACCCGTGCGACAACGACCGCTGACCAAGCGACACGATTGGCTGATAGCACCATTTATCTCTCTGAAAAGAGTACGATTGATGACAAAGTCCAAGAAAAAGCTCAAGCTGCTGGCAAGATCAACTGGACCTTAGACAATAAGCCTCTCTCTGAGTGGAAAACTTGGGATATGGAGACAGGAACACTAAGCAAGGATCCATTCCTTACCATCACAGAGACCGCAAACGGAAATGATCTGGATCTCCACATCGACGTGCAGGATCTCTTTGGTGAAGATCTTAGCCTTCGGAGCCCAAATAATATCCGCCGGACTTATCGCAACTACATCGGCAATCATGAGCTGGTCGGAACCAATGCAGACTTAGGTGTGACCATCAATAAAACTCTTGTTTTTCGACCTTACCAAGACTACCATACACATGAAGAGATGCTAGCTGCTATCGAAAAATCCAAGGAAGAAGCGAAACCCGATCGTTTGGTGCAGTTAGAAACCCTTGGTAAGAGCGCCCAAGGCCGGGACATGAAGATGGGAATTGTGAGTAAGGACCAAGCCAGCATCGATCACTACCTGTCTAGCACCAATCCTACAGCTTTGACCAAACCAAGCGAAATGCTGGCTGCACTGAAGGACAAGACCTTGGATTACAAACTACCTGTCTTAGTCCACAACACCCACGCGGATGAGCAGCCTGGCATTGATATCATCACAGGCCTCTTTAATACCTTTGCAACCAAGGAAAAGGTGACCTTTAACACCACTGATGAAGCTGGAAATGCTAAAACTGTCACGCTAGATATTCCAACCTTGCTCAATAAATTCATCTTCTTATTTGACTTCACGGAAAACCCAGATGGGGACGCTCTCAACCTGCGGGCCCTAGCAAACGGGCTCGATCCAAACCGGGATGCCAGCTACCAAACCAACCCTGAAGTCCGGACCGTCATCCAAATGATCAACAAGTGGAATCCGATCGCTCTCTACGACTTACACGGTTTTGTAAAAGAATTCTTAATCGAACCTGCAACACCTCCACATGATCCGAACTTTGAATACGATCTCATGTCCAACCTCATGCTGGAAAATGCCCATCATATGGGCCGGGCTGGAGTTGCCAATTCCAAATACGACAGTTACATCATTCCAAAACTGGATTGGGGAGATGGCTGGGATGATTCCTTCTCAGGTTATACAGGTGTCTATGCTGTCTATCACGGCATCTTGGGCCACACCATTGAAATACCAGAATCCAACCAAGAATCCTATAAGGCTGGACGCAATGCTGTCCTCGGCGGCATTGACTTCCTCAACCAAGATCCAGACCGTCTCCTTGAGATGCGGCTCAACTTCTACTTACGTGGTCTCAATAAAACTGAAGATCCAAAAGCTGAAAATGAACTGGTCGGCCCAAATGGGGAAATCGTTGGACGTGTAAAAAACGGTCGTCCAAAATTCTTCCCAGACTACTACGTCATCCCAATGAGCCTCGACAAAGACAACGATGCCCAAGAAGCCTTCAATATGATCGACTACTTCAAACGCAATGGTGTCCTCGTCAAAGAACTCAAAGAAGATATTGGCAACTATAAAAAAGGAGACTTAGTCATTGATATGGCCCAAGCCAAACGGGGCTATGCCAACCATATTCTCTACAAGGGCTCCAACGAATCTGCCTGGGCTGCGATGTACGCAGAATTGCTGGTTAACTTCCCAGATATGAGAGGGTTCAAGTCCGAACCTGTCTTTGCGGATGGTCTTTTCAATGGAAAATTAGGGGAAGTCACCACTACCCGTGCGACTCGTACTTCTGAGATCGATCCAAAAGCTCCTTACTATGTGATCGCAAATACCTCAGCCAGTGCCGTTAAAGCTATCAACCAGGCCATTTCCCAAGGAAAATCTGTCTACCTAACAGATGATGGCTACATCGTTGACCGCGATACCTTTGCTTCACTCCTGCCAAACTATGCCATTTATGGGGATGCCCTCTACAAGGTACCAAGCGGACCAACCTTGAAACCGATGAAGGTCTACTCTCCAAACTACCACTATAATTGGGCTGGAGTCGATGCGCCTGCTCATACTAGTCTGGTCCTTGAAAAATTAGGCTTCCAAATCGTCAATACGCCAGAAGAAGCGGATGTTGTTATTTTGGAAAGCAACCGCTTTGATGCTTCCATATTTGGTAAGAAACCAACTCTCGTCATCGGCGGGGAAGCCATGCAGAAACTGGAAAAATTGGGAGTTCTTGCAGGATTTGACGCTGAAAAATTAAAAGGCGGTAGCGACTACGAAGGCTTGATGAAAGCGATCATTGATGATCAGGATCCATTGACCAGCGGATACAAGAAGAATACCCTCTTCTACTCCAACTCAGGAAACTGGATTGAAAAGGTTCCAGAGCATTTCAAGACCTTGATGAGCATCGCTCCGAGCGATTATTATATTGCAGGTTGGTGGCCACATAACGATGTTCTAGCCAACAAAGTCATGGCCATCTCTGGAGAACTGATGGGACAACCACTCTTTGTCTATGCAGGAAATCCAACTAACCGTCAACATCCTGTCCACTTCTTCCGCTGGGTAACCAATGCAATCTTTGGCAGCAAATTGGCAAGCTTGATGGATTACGTTCCAGCTAAAGAACCAGATCAAGTGGTGGTTCCAATTCATAACCAAACAAGCAATCCACAGCCAATCTTAGCCAAGAAGGATACTCCTAAAGTGCTCCTTCCACAAAAAGAAATGACAACTAAAGAAGAAAGTGTGCAAGCCTTGACTTACCAAGTGGGACAAAGCTTCCAAGAAAGTCCATCCAAGGCACAATTGCCACAAACTGGAGAAGACACAACGGCGCACTTCATTCTTTCAGCCTTCTTGCTAGCCGTTAGCGGAGGCTTCCTCCTCTTGAAAAAGAAAGAAGTTGAGTAAGTTCCAGGTTTAGACTTGGATGACATGAAAAGAACCTTCGCGTCTGCGAAGGTTCTTCTTTCTATTCTACTAATTCCAACACAACCGTTTGGTAAGGGGTCAATTCGAGCACTTGGTCTCCTTCATGGAATAGTCCTGCTGTATTATTTAAAAGGACCGTTTTAATCGGAGTTGGCAACTCCAAGGTGGCCTGGCGATTTTGGAAATTGCTGACAACCAAGAGACGCTTGTCCCCACGGCGTTCAAAGGCGATGATATTCTCACGGTCCCGATACGCTGGAATCATATCTCCAAACCGAACGGTATTTCCATAGAGGGGATGGCGATA
This sequence comes from Streptococcus sp. HMSC057G03, assembly GCF_001808745.1. Lineage (NCBI taxonomy): Bacteria > Bacillati > Bacillota > Bacilli > Lactobacillales > Streptococcaceae > Streptococcus > Streptococcus sp. HMSC057G03. The sequence continues at coordinate 13,399 of NZ_KV794426.1, read as the reverse complement.
CAAGGCCGTCAACTGGCGATAATAATTCAAGATAGAATTTGGATCCTTTTCCTGGTCTTCCACATTGATGGCAACATCTGGTTTGGGACTGATCAACCAAGCTGACCCATCGCTAAAGCCCAATCCTGGCTCTGCCGACCATTGCATGGGTGTTCGCGCATTGTCCCGGCTGTATTTAGCAATCGCAGCTAAGGCTTCTTCCTCGGTCAAACCAGCTTCTTTCGCAACATGATAACCATTGATGGTCGCAATATCATCAAAGTCCTCTACTGATTCAAAGACTTGGTTTTCCATTCCAATTTCTTGGCCTTGATAGATAAAAGGAATTCCCTTACGCAAAACCTGAATGGTTCCTAGAGCTTTTTTACTGGTATCGTTTACCGGACCTTCCGCAATATAATGGGACACGCCACGAGGTTCGTCGTGGTTTTCAATAATGGTCGAAAGAACCCCAATGCTATCCGCGCGCTCATGGGCTTTGAAAATACTTTCCTTGAGTTCATCTGCTGTTGGAAGAGCATGGTCAAACCAGCCTTTTCCTTCTTGCCCCAGCATGGTTTGTTTAAAGTCAAAGATGGAAGAGAAGACACCGTCTTTCCCGATGAAGAAATGCAATTCTTCGTCGGTTTCATTGAACACTTCCCCTACTGTGAAGGCATTATACTTGGCGAAGGTTCGCTCATTTAACTCTTGCAAGAACGGTTCAATCGATTGGGCATTCACTAGAGACTCCGGTACTGGGACCAAGCCATTTTCGCGATCAGACGGAAGAGAACGCCATTCTAGATCTTTTTTGATATTGATAATAGCATCGATCCTAAAGCCCGCAATTCCCTTGTCCAACCACCAGTTGATCATCTTGTAAATTTCTTCGCGCAAGACAGGATTTTGCCAATTGAGGTCTGGCTGGTCCTTATGGAAAGAATGGAGATAGTACTTATTGGTGCCAGGAACCGGCTCCCAAACACTACCCCCAAAGTAACTTTCCCAGTTGTTGGGTTCTTTGTCACTTTCGATGAAGTAAAAGTAGTCCGCATAAGGACCATCTGGATCTGCTAAAGCCTTTTGGAACCACTCGTGATGACTGGAACAGTGGTTAACCACCAAGTCCATAATGATGAAAATGCCCCGCTTCTTACCTTCCGCAATCAACTCTTCCATATCTTCCATGGTCCCAAAGAGGGGATCAATGGCATAATAGTCTGAAATATCATAGCCCTGGTCAATAAACGGACTCTTGTAAATAGGGGAAAGCCAGAGAATATCAATTCCTAAGTCTTGAAGGTAATCGAGTTTCTCCGTGATGCCGTTTAAATCCCCAACACCATCACCATTGCTATCTTTAAAGCTTTTTGGGTAGATCTGGTAAGCAACTTTCCCCTTCCACCAGTCTTTTTCCATATTTTGTCTCCTTAAAATGAAAGAGACCGAGACAAATCGTCTCAGTCTCTATAGTGTCAGTAGGTATTAGTATACTGTTTTTTCAGTTTCTTTGTCGAAGAAGTGAGCTTTGTTCAAGTCAAATCCAAGTTCGATGGTTGCACCAGTTCCAAGGTAGTCACGCGCATCCACTTTAGCGATGAATTCGTTGTCACCAACTTGGCAATACAAGTGAGATTCAGAACCGAGCAACTCAGACACAGAGATCGTAGCTTTCACAACTGATTCTGGGAAAGTTTCAAGGAATGCAGCTTCTGTATTCACGTCTTCTGGACGAATACCAAAGATCAATTCTTTACCATCATAGCCTTTTTCTTTCAAGACTTTCAAAGCACCTTCTGGAACTTTCAAATTCAATCCATTAGCAACGATGTGTCCACCTTCCAATTTCACGTTAATGAAGTTCATCGCAGGGCTTCCGATGAATCCAGCTACGAATTTGTTGACTGGGTTTTTGTACACTTCTTGTGGAGTTCCGATTTGTTCTACACGTCCAATTGTACCAGTACCTGCAGGGTTTTTAGTAGCAGACATGATAACGATACGGTCAGCCAATGTCATCGCTTCTGTTTGGTCGTGAGTTACGTAGATCGTTGTAGCTCCGATACGACGGTGGATTTTCGCAATTTCAGCACGCATGGATACACGAAGTTTCGCATCCAAGTTTGACAAAGGTTCGTCCATCAAGAATACTTTTGCATCACGGACAATAGCACGTCCCATGGCTACACGTTGACGTTGACCACCAGAAAGGTCAGCTGGTTTACGATCCAAGAATTCTTTCAAGCCAAGGATTTCAGCTGCTTCTTGTACACGTTTGTCGATATCTTCCTTGCTGTATTTACGCAATTTCAAACCAAATGCCATGTTATCGTACACAGTCATGTGTGGGTAAAGAGCGTAGTTTTGGAATACCATGGCGATATCACGGTCTTTAGGTGCCACGTTGTTTACAACAGTACCATCGATTGAACATTCACCTTCTGTGATATCTTCAAGACCAGCGATCATACGAAGAGTCGTTGATTTACCACATCCTGAAGGACCTACGAAAACGATAAATTCTTTGTCTTTGATGTCCAAGTTGAAGTCTTCAACTGAGTAATGTTCGCTATTTGGATATTTTTTATAAATGTGACTAAGATTCAATTCTACCATGATGGTACTCCTTTGATTTTTATAGTTCTATTGTAAATGAAAACGTTTTACAAATCTATGGCAAGTCTCACAAAAAAGAAAAAGAGTTTTGTGCAAGTTGCACAAAACTCTGGATTTATTTCGTTTAAATCACATCTTGTAAGACCAAATGATAGCACAGGGCTAGATCTGTCAGATTTTTCAACTGAAGACCCGTCAACTCCTCCCACTTGTCAATCTTGTATTGGAGCGAATTGCGGTGGAGATAGAGTTGCTGGGCGGCCTTGGTTACAACTGCCCCATTGTCCCAAAGAGCGACAATGATGTCTTGCAATTGATCTTGACTTTCAATCAACTGATGCAAACTTGCCTTGATTGGAGTGAGATCCAAATCTGCCTGCTCGATTCCCCACAGATAGAGTTGAGAAAAGCGATAGACACCTTGATGGCCTTCTCGAATCCAAGCTCGAAAGACCGCCTGTTCTGCACGGATGACAGGAGAAACTTTCCCATCTTTAGACTCGGTCCATACTTGCCCGACCAGGATAGATAAACGAATATTGAAGTCATACTCCATGGCAGAGACGGTATCTTTTAAGATATCGGCCACAGGCAAAGACTGGTCTTGGTCCAGAATGAGCACATAATCTTGTCCGCTCAGTTGCAAGGTTGCTCGGAAGTTGGGCAAGAGTGTCTGCATCATCTCTAACCAAGAAGCCGTCCCTTCCGCTGTTGAATGCGAGATGTGGCAATAGACAAGCTGCATTTTTTTGATGACTTGAGGGGCTTCTCCCTTTCCATCGATCAGGTACTGGTACCAAGGATTAGGGGCAACCTCTTCTTCACCGCCCAACCAGGAAATCAATTGTTTTTCTCGTTCGGTTAGCTCTTCTTCCTTCAGCAGTAACCATTGATGAGCCTGAAGGGGAATGGCTACATAACCAACTGGTGGATTGGCTTGATCCGTCACCTCTGCATGAGGAAACCACTCTCTGATATTTTTCACTGCTTTCTTCCTTCTTCTACTTGCTGGATGCACCAGTTGATCAATTCTTCTAAACGAGCAAGCTCACCCGTCATATGAAGATAGCCCATAACGGCTTCAAAGCCTGTCGACATACGATAAGTCACGACATCCGCATTTTTGGCCTTGGTATGGCTATTGGTATTGCGACCGCGCTTGTAGATCTCCAACTCTTTTTCTGTCAGAATTTCTTGCTCCAGCATGCTTTCAATCAAGCTAGCCTGAGCTCTAGCAGAGACGTAGCGGGTTGCAGTCTGGTGAAGCTTATTGGGCTTGGTCATCCCTTGAAAAATTAGGTGCCTGCGAATATACATGGAATAGACCGCATCCCCTTCAAAGGCAAGGGCGATCCCATTGATTAGATTGACATCAATCACGTGTCCACCTTACACCTTCTTTTGTATCCAAGAGCTTGATTCCTTGCGCAGCCAATTCATCGCGAATGGCATCTGCTCGCGCAAAATCTTTCTTAGCCCGCGCTTCCTGACGTTCAGCGATCAAGGCTTCAATATCCGCATCCAAAACTTCTTCAACAAAGACCACTCCAAAGACTTCTAACATCTTTGCCAAGGCATCCTTAACGTCTTGATTGTAGTGACCTGAATTGATCCATTTGGCCAATTCAAAGACAACGGTGATTCCGTTTGCGGCATTGATATCTTCATCCATGGCCGCAATAAACTTGTCCACAAAGTTTTGTAAGTCTGCTGGATCCACTTCTCCGGCGAAAGGTTGCTCATAGGTATTTTTCAAATACTTAAGGTTGGTCTCCGCATCGCGGACAGCTTTTTCTGTGAAGTTAATCGGCTTGCGGTAGTGCTGGGTCGCAAAGAAGAAGCGAAGCACTTGGCCATCGATCGTCTTGAGTGCATCATGCACAGTGATAAAGTTGCCCAAGGACTTGGACATCTTGACATTGTCAATATTGACAAAGCCATTGTGCATCCAGTAATTAGCAAAGGTTTGACCAGTTTTAGCCTCTGACTGGGCAATTTCATTAGTATGGTGCGGAAACTCAAGGTCAGCTCCACCACCGTGAATATCAATGGTATCGCCTAAAATCCCCGTTGACATGACCGAACACTCAATGTGCCAGCCAGGACGACCAGGTCCCCAAGGGCTTTCCCAAGAAACTTCACCCGGCTTCGCAGCTTTCCAGAGGGCAAAATCGACTGGATTTTCCTTGCGAGCTGTTTCCTCATCTGTCCGACCAGAAGCTCCTAGCTCTAGGTCTTCCAAAGTTTTATTGGCTAACTTAGCATAGTTGTGAGATTTTTCCACACGGAAATAGACATCGCCTTGGCTCTCATAGGCATAGCCTTTTTCGATCAAGTCGGTAACAAAGCGAATGATGTCATCCATAAACTCAACCACACGAGGGTGGCGGGTTGCAGGCTTGACCCCAAGAGCCGTCACATCCTCACGAAAGGCCGCGATGTACTTATCCGCCACTTCTTGTGGGGTGATGCCTTCTTCCTTGGCACGGTTGATGATCTTATCATCCACATCGGTAAAGTTGGAAATATAGGCAACTTCGTAGCCACGATACTCAAAGTAGCGGCGAATCGTGTCAAAGGCTACCGTTGAACGGGCATTCCCAACGTGGATATAGTTGTAAACTGTTGGCCCACAAACATACATGCGGACCTTCCCTTCCTCGATGGGGACAAATTCTCGCAAATCACGAGACATGGTATCATAAATTTTTAACACGCTTCATTTCCTTTCTGTTTCTAGCTTTTGAATCTATATTCTCATTTTTCCAACTCTAACGCAATATCGACAGCAATCTTAAAGAAAGTCATAGCATCTGCTTTTCTATCTTCACGTCTAGCATCCCATTCATGATTGTGATGATCCACATAGTCAGCCGTGTAGAAAAATTGATAGACCTTGGCTTGTCGATATTGAGCCCAAGCCATGATAGCCGAAGCTTCCATATCTACAACTTTCGCTCCTGCTGCAAGTCTTCGTTTAACCTTAGCAGCTGTTTCACGGTAGAAGGCATCTGTCGTCCAAGCTTTAGTCCGAATGTGATCAATACCAGATTTGTTCAAAGCGTTCTCCAGAGTTGAGAGAAGCACTTCATCATAAGAAATTTCATCACTTGCTGGAGCATAGTGATAACTAGTACCTTCATCACGTAAAGCTGAACTTGGTATAATAATTTTATCTGCTTGAATAGACTGATCTAGAACTCCGCAAGAGCCCAAAACGATAAAGTTCTTAAAGCCTCTCGCTTTGAGTTCTTCTAAGAAACCCACAACCATTGGAGCTCCAATAGTAGCCATAGCAACTGCAAGTTTAAGTCCATCTACTTCATAGATATACCATGAAAATTTGCCATTTAGGTTGGTAAGATAGCCACCTTCATAGACTCCGTCTATCTGCTTTACTCGTTTAAGGATTTCTCCATTAAAAGACAGAATTATAGTATCACAGATTTCTCCACTACTAAGAAGGCTTCGGTCAGTTGGCTCGATAACAGCAGGTACATTTTCAAATTCTTCTAGTAACATTTATTCACTCTTTCCTATCTAGATAAACCACCTGAGTCTGTTTGACAAAGCCAATCTTTTCATACAAACGTTTGGCACCTACATTGCTGTCTTCCACGGCAATCTGAAAGGCCTTGTCATTTTGCTCAATGAGTTGGTTGACAAGGGATTTTGCCAGGTAGCTCCCATAGCCTTTGCCACGTTCAAGTTCGGCTATTGCTAAACCATAGAGGTAATTCGTATTACTCGATAAATCAACTGTACAAGTTCCAATAACCTGACCGTTTTTTAATAAAATATATAGGCGACTTTCTGGATCCTTCAGAGCTTTAGCGACATATCTATCCACAACTTCTCTAGATTCATGTTCCTCTGAAAATGCCTGAAATTTTAACTGACTAATTTGATCCTGATACGAACGATCTGCTAACAAAACGTCCAGATTGGAAACAGTTGCTAACGGATAAGGTCTTCTATCCTTACCTAACCAGGTTTCTGTCTCTTCATCCTCAACCAGTCCCCAGTTGCTGGCAAACTCAGGATGGCGCTCTAGAAAAACACGCTCTGTCTGAAAAGTCATAGACTCAATGGGATAAGATGCCGTTTCTGTCTCAAAACTTCTATACAAAGCACGCGCAATGCCTTGACGACGATGATTGGGGTGGACCAGAATCGCTACTTCCACATCTGGGTCATCTGCATAAACCGTTAATAGGCCAATAAGTTCACCTTTTTCATAATAAAGGAAAAAGGCGGGCATATCGGGATCAAAATTGAGCATATTGGAGAGATAAGGATCCCGAAAAGTTCCGTCATACTTCTGACAGATAGCAATAAGGGCCTTTGCTTCCAGTAGTTGGTGGTCAGTCAATGTATTGGTTGCTTGAATCACGTAGCGATCTCCTTACAAGCTAGAAGACCGATGACTGGCTTCCTTAGCATGCTCCATCTTATTCACATAGTATTCGCGTTTTTCTTCTTCCTGGTGAATGATTGGCTCATCCTTCTTACCGTGAACACGAACAATCTTGGCAGGAATACCGACAACGGTCACATCACTCGGTACATCGGAGACCACGACCGCTCCCGCTCCTACTTTGGCCTTGGCCCCAATCTCAATCGGACCGATGACCTGGGCATGAGCGGAGACCAAGGCTCCTTCACGAACCGTTGGATGGCGTTTGCCGACATCCTTTCCTGTTCCCCCAAGGGTCACCCCGTGGTAGAGCATGACACCTTTTTCAACAATGGCCGTTTCCCCGATAACGAGGCCCGCTCCATGGTCGATAAAGACACCAGAAGCAATGGTCGCACCTGGATGGATTTCAATCTGGGTCCAAAAACGCCAAAACTGACTATGCATCCGCGCCAAGAGCTTAAAGCCATGGTTCCACAAAAAGTGGGAAACACGGTGAGCTGCCAGTGCTTTGACGCCCGGATAGGTCAAAAGGACCTCCAGCGAGGTACGCGCTGCTGGGTCATTTTCTTTTACAATATCGATGGTTTCACGCCACCATCCCATACCGTGCTCCTCCTTTTCTAATGATTATTCTGAATCTTTTTGTGTAATAGTAAAGTCTTTTTTAGGTTTGTGGTCTTTGTTGTGGTGACGAGGACGGTCGCCATGGCGATGAGTTTTTTCACCTTTTTCCTCGCTGTTTTCTGCTTTTGGCGGACGAGGGAGAAGAGCTTTCATAGAAGCATCGACACGACCTTTTTCGTCAATCTTGATAATCTTCACATCGACTTCATCACCGATGGCTACCAAGTCTTCGACACGGTTGGTGCGCGTCCAAGCCATTTCAGAGATATGAACGAGGGCATCTGTCTTGTCAAAGAGGTTGACAAAAGCACCAAATTTCTCGATCCGAACCACTTTGGCATGGTAGACTTCATCCACTTTGGCTTCACGAACCAAACCAGCAATGATTTCCTTAGCACGGTTAATCGCATCTTGGTCACTCGAGTAGATCGATACGTTCCCTTCTTCGTCGATATCAATCTTAACGCCTGTTTCAGCGATGATCTTATCGATGGTTTCTCCACCCTTACCGATGACAATCTTAATCTTGTCCACATCAATCTTGATGGTATCAATTTTCGGAGCAGTTGGCGCCAATTCTGGACGCACTTCTGGAATGGTTGCTTCGATCACATCAAGGATTTCAAAACGAGCTTTCTTGGCTTGAGCCAAAGCTTCAGTCAAGATTTCTGCAGTAATCCCTTGGATCTTGATATCCATTTGAAGGGCTGTAATCCCTTCACGCGTACCTGCAACCTTGAAGTCCATATCGCCAAAGTGGTCTTCCAAACCTTGGATATCTGTCAATACGGTATAGTTATTTCCATCTGAGATCAGACCCATGGCAATACCAGCTACTGGGGCCTTGATTGGCACACCACCAGCCATAAGGGCAAGTGTTCCCGCACAGATAGAGGCTTGAGATGAAGAACCATTTGATTCCAATACTTCTGCTACCAAACGGATGGCATATGGGAATTCTTCCAAGCTTGGCAATACTTGAGCAAGGGCACGCTCACCAAGAGCACCGTGACCAATTTCACGACGACCAGGCGCACCATAACGACCTGTTTCCCCTACAGAATATTGTGGGAAGTTGTAGTGGTGCATAAAGCGTTTCTTGTACTCAGGATCCAAACCATCGATGATTTGCGTTTCACCCATTGGTGCCAAGGTCAAGACAGAAAGGGCTTGCGTTTGTCCACGTGTAAAGAGTCCAGAACCGTGTACGCGAGGAAGGTAGTCGACTTGTGCATCCAAAGGACGAATTTCATCGACCTTACGACCATCCGGACGAACCTTGTCTTCTGTAATCAAACGGCGCACTTCTGCGTGTTCCATTTGTTCCAAGATTTCAGCCACGTCCCGCATGATGCGGTCAAATTCTTCGTGGTCGGCATATTTTTCTTCGTAAACTGCTGTGACTTGGTCTTTGACTGCTTGAGTTGCAGCTTCACGCGCCAATTTTTCTTCAACTTGAACCGCTTTTTGAAGGTCACTGTTGTAGGCTGCGATGATTTCAGCCTGCAAGTCAGCATCTACATGAAGCAATTCCACTTCTGCTTTTTCTTTACCGACTGCCGCAACGATTTCTTCTTGGAAGGCAATCAATTCTTTAACGGCTTCGTGCCCTTTAAGAAGAGCTTCCAACATGATTTCTTCCGACAATTCTTTGGCACCAGACTCTACCATGTTGATAGCGTGTTTGGTACCAGCTACTGTCAATTCAAGAAGCGAGCGCTCAGCTTGTTCTTGCGTTGGGTTGATGACGATCTCCCCATCCACATAACCTACTTGTACCCCAGCGATTGGTCCGTCAAATGGAATATCTGAGATAGAAAGCGCCAATGATGAACCAAACATGGCTGCCATTGGTGCAGATGCATTTTCATCGTAAGAAAGAACCGTGTTGATGACTTGCACTTCATTACGGAAACCTTCCGCAAACATGGGACGGATTGGACGGTCGATCAAACGCGCTGTCAAAGTCGCATCAGTAGAAGGACGTCCTTCCCGTTTCATAAAGCCGCCAGGAAATTTCCCAGCCGCATACATTTTTTCTTCGTAGTTGACTTGAAGTGGGAAGAAATCCCCAGTTGCCATCTTCTTAGACATAACGGCAGCCGTCAAGACAGTTGACTCACCGTAACGTACGACAACAGCGCCATTTGCTTGCTTGGCAACCTGACCAGTCTCTACGATCAACTCACGACCCGCAAAAGTCGTTTGAAACACTTGTTTTGTCATTTTAATCCCCTTTGGATTGATAAAATTATACGACTTGCCTACAAAGATCAAGATATTTTGGACGGTTCGGCTTGCCGAACATTTCTGTAGAAAAATAGGAAGGTGACGCCGCACTCGATGAGTGCTAGGAAACTTATCTTTTTTCCTAAGAAATGAGGCCAAAATTCAGTTCATCAGGATACAAAGGGCGTGAAGAATCCCGTATGAAAATAGGAGATTAACGCAGTGTGCCACGCACACTAGGAAATCTATCTTTTTCACTAGGGATTTAGCCCGTGTTCAACTATCAAGATACTTAGGCCGCAAAAAGCAAAGTAAAAATAGGAAACTGACGAAGTCTTCGATGAAGACAAGACAGTTTATCTTTTTTACACGGCTTTTCGGCCGGGTTCAATTACTCAAGATACTAAGCCACTATAGAACTCAACGAGATAGGAATTTCAACAGCCTATCTGTATGTTATATCCTCATCTTTGTATCCAAGCACGTATACCTTTTATTTTAACATATTCAAGCCCAAAAGAAAAAGGCTTTGATGGCCTTTTTCTTTGATTCTTCAGCAAGTTCTATATAAAAATTTTAGAGCTAGATATAGCTTCTGATTATTTTTACGATTTCACGAATTCTGTGCTGTCGACATAAAAGCGTGTTTTGTGGGTTCCACCCTTGTAGTTCTTGTTGTTGCGTTTCAAGACAAAACGTCTGTAGGGTTCAGAAGTCCCTTGGATCGATGTGGTCACTTCAACTGAATCTTCATTGACTACCCATTCATCCGGTGAAGGGATTTCCATCGGTGGCATCGCTCCGCCACGACCACCAGGTACAATTTCGTAGAAGGCCTTGTCTTTTGTCGAATAGATCCAGCCGTCCTTCTTTTCGTTTGTTAGTTGGATCAGCTGATCTTGTGACAGACTACGGATAGAGTCCGATGTCTCTTCAGCATTCAATTTATCAATGACATCTTGCAAATTATAAGTTCCCGGCGTGTAGGTATTGTAGTAATCAATGAACATGTCTTGCGAGTAGCCTTCAACTGCACTGTGATTATTGTTCAACTCCAGCAAACGAGTCGGTTGCACCTGAAGTGAATAAGTCAAAGACGCACTGTTTTCAATAATCGAATAGATATCCGCTTGGTCTGCTTTTGATAAGGTCCCAATGGCTTCTTTGTCATGTTCATCTGACTTAGCTTCTTCTGTTTGCTCTTTTTCTTGGGCCTTGTCAGATGATTTTTTTACCGATGAAGCCCCTACCGGACTGTGCTTACGCTCATAGCGTTTTGGGGCGCAAGCTGCTAGGGAAAGCAAGAGGGCTGTAGCCAGCAAATATGTTCCAATTTTTTTCAAGTTTGTCTCCTTATTTTTTAGTTCACACGGTAGTACAAATCGTTCCCATTCGTAGCATCACTCTTACTCCAGTAAATGGATTCACTGCCACCGTCTCTTGAAGGAATGAAAAGAATAGGCGTTTCATTCGTTGCCCCAGGCATCCGACTAACTCCGTGTAAATTGCCTTCCTTGAAGTAAAAACCAGAAAATTGAACACCATTGACAGCACTACCATTGACCTTCACAATTCCTTGCGCATCAAACTCAATGCTCGTACCGTACTTATTTTTCCAAACTCCCGCTACACTTGAGAAATTTCCAGCTTTTATTTCATCTAGATTCATCTCAGTGCTTGTTTTGGCAGGGGCAGGAGTTGATTCGGCATTTCCATCCACCCGCGTTGTGAATTCAAGGGCGATCCAGCCTTGTCCAGATTCAAGCTTGCCCCAAGTATGACCATCCGCCTCTACTGTTTCCGTAATGGTGTGAGTTCCTTTTGCGATCATCCCTGCAGAGGGAGCTGAGGTTGAGGGCTCTTTTCGAATACGGAGATCCGACACACTGACTTGTACTTGGAAGCTTTCCGATTTTTTCTCTTCTGCTTTCGCTGTTGATTTGGAATCCCCTGAACCTTCAAAAGTTTTCCAGTCCAGCTTAGTGAGGTCCAACTTCTTAGCTGAAATCCCAAGAGCTTGTTCTGCTGTTTTCTTCCCACCAATTTGAATGGTTGCTTTCTTTTCTTCCTTGGC
>NZ_KV794426.1:0-1354 GCF_001808745.1 Streptococcus sp. HMSC057G03 | reverse complement strand
TGGAAGCTTTCCGATTTTTTCTCTTTTGCTTTTGCTGATGATTTGGAATCTCCTAAACCATCAAACGTTTTCCAGTCCAGCTTAGTGAGGTCCAACTGCTTGGCTGAAATCCCAAGAGCCTGCTCTGCTGTTTGGTCCCCACCGATTTGAATGGTTGCTTTCTTTTCTTCCTTGGCTTCGCCTTTTCCTAGCGAATAAAGGGTCAATTCCATTTCTGGATTAAGGGATTGCCAAGTGGCATAAACGATTTGCCCATTGTCAAAAACATCTAAGCTGGAGCGATAGCCACCTGCAGAAGCTACATAGGCTACATGGAGCAAGGTTGGCTGGTTATTTTTCAAATAATACACCGCAGCAATCGTTTTGCCATCCCCAATCAGCAGTTCATCATTACCATCACGATTAAGGTCTTCAAAAGCATATTGCCACTCATTGGTACTCCCAAGTGTTTGAAGATTAAAGACATACGCATATTCTTCTGAAGTTGCTTCGATCTTCTTCAGTTCATTTTGTAAAGCTGTTTGATCTTTGACATTAATTGCGGCTGCATAAGCTTTGTAGCGATCTAATACCTCTTGATAATACTTCTGACCTGTATCCTTCTTTTCTTTTTTGACAGCTGATGACGTTGCTGTCTTTGGTTTGCTTTGGCGTTCATAGCGTTTGGGCGTACAAGCCACCAGAGCTAGAACGGACGCAGCCGCCAGTAGTGAAATCATCAATTTCCTCATAGTACCACTCCTTTAGTCCACACGGTAGAAGAACGAGTCAGTATCCCAAATATATTGTTGACCAACCCATATACGGTCTTTTGATGTATCTGATGGATCACTATTCTGATTACTATCTGGCTTCATAGGTGTTCCAGCTGGCAAGAATGAGATCGCAGCTCCACCAGCTGTATTTGGTTTTGAACTATGGATCCCCCACTAATATAGCCGTGATCGGGATTAATTCTATCAACAACTCCACTACCATCTGTTACAAATCCTTTTCCTGTCAAACCATCTTTATCAAATTCCAGAACCCAACCTAGACCATTTTTCCAGGTTCCTGCAATACTTGAAAAATCACCGTTCTGAATTTCTTGAATATTCATTCCGTTGCTTTTCTTACTTGAGCTTGCTGATTTAGAACCATCCACACGCGTTGTATAGTCAAGAGCAATCCAGCCTTGTCCAGATTCCAATTTGCCCCAGGTATGGCCATCCGCATCTACGGTTTCCGTGATGGTGTGAATACCTTTTGCGATCATCCCTGCAGAAGGAGCTGAAGTAGACGGTTCTTTTCGAATACGAAGATCAGCTACGCTAACTTGTACTTGGAAGCTTTCCGATTTTTTCTCTTTTGCTTT
>NZ_KV794425.1:36041-73647 GCF_001808745.1 Streptococcus sp. HMSC057G03 | reverse complement strand
ACTACTTCAACTACAACTGATGAGCCTAAGACCACAGTAACAACTACCGATGAGCCTAAGACTACTTCAACTACTTCTGAAGAGCCTAAGACTACGGTAACAACTACCGATGAGCCTACAACTACTTCAACTACTTCTGAAGAGCCTACAACTACGGTAACAACTACCGATGAGCCTACAACTACTTCAACTACAACACCAGAAGAGCCAGAAAACCACAATAGTAGTGAGGAAGACACAACGTCAACAACAACTACTACTGCAGAGGCTAAGACTTCTTCATCTACTACAGAAAATCCAAATAAACCTAGTCATTCTGGTACCACAACGACACCAAGTGCGCCAGGTTCAAATGGTGGAAACAATGGGGGAGGTCGCAAATCGCTTCTTCCAAACACAGGTGAAGTTGTTGCATCTGGACTCGTCTTCTCTGGAATTCTTGTCTTAGCAGGTGCTGTTGGAATCAAACGGAAATTGACTCGTCAATAATTTATTCATTAAAAATAGTCAATTTTCTAACGAAATAGATTTTCAATGCATCTTAACAAATAGTTCAACTAACAAAGAGAGAAATTTTTAGCTCTCTCTGATAGATAAAATGAGGCTGGGACAAAAGTCCTAGCCTCTCAGTTATCTTTGAATTGTCGAGCAAGACGCAGCGGTTGACTGGGCTCTACTACGCTGATTTCATCAGCTTTTACAGCCCTACACAACTGTGCGGAGGTGGGGCGACGAAATCGAATTCTAACGAATTACCGATTTCTGTCCCACTCTCTTTTCTTTGTATAAACCCTATAATAATTTGGCTTACACCGGTACGTCTACATCTCAAAACATTGACAAAATAATTAACAAATATCCCTTTTTATTTTTTCTAGATCAGTTTTTTAGATGGAATATCAGATGATAACGAAAATAGTTTCGAAAATACAAAAAGACAAACGTCCAAATGCGACGTCTGTCTTCAAGCTTTTCTCTTTGTTTATGGTAAGATGGCAATGGCACGGACAGGTGAACCAGTTGCCTTATCCCAGTGAGGGAAAGCAATCGAAATCAAAGCACCTACAGCTGGAACTTGGTCCAATTGGTTCAAAACTTCAACTTGGTAGATATTTTGTTCCAAGAGGTAGTATTCATTGACCAAGCCATGCTCTGCTGCTGGAATACCTGCATCGGTATCAAAGGTTTCATGACCCACAGCCTTGACATGACGTTCATGAATCAAGAATTCCAAGGCTTCACGGCTCCATCCTGGACTTTGTTGAACCCCATTTTCATCTAAGTTACGCATAGCATCTTGATCTGGCCAACGTTTTGACCAATCACTACGGAAGGCAACAAAAGCACCCTCAACAATTTGTCCATGCTCTGCCTCAAAGTCTAAGATATCTTGTTTACTCAAGATAAAGTTTGGATTGGCAGCAACTTCTTTAGACTTGTCGATAACATAAAGTGGCAAGAGGAGATCTTTGAGGTCAATCTCATCCAACCAACGACCCCCTTCTACAAAGTGAATCGGTGCATCGATATGCGTTCCGTATTGACCAACCACTGTAAATTTTTGAACATGGAAACCATCTTTTAACGTAAAAAGGTCTTCTTGTTGCAAGGCAGGAAGGGCTGGGAAGTGTGGACTTTCCGCATTGATTTGGTGACTCAAGTCTACCCATTTTTTAGCTTGCAATTCTTTATAAATACTTAGTAAATCTGACATGTTTCTTCCTCCTTATTCGCCCCAAACTTCAGCGACAATTTCCTTAATCAAACCGATTTTTTTCCATTGGTCTTCTTCTGTCAAAATGTTTCCTTCTTCTGTCGAAGCAAAGCCACACTGAGTAGACAGGTAAAGATTTTCCAACGGTACATACTGACTTGCTTCTTTAATACGAGCAATCACTTCGTCCTTGTTCTCCAGTTGACCACTCTTAGATGTCAAAAGGCCTAACACCACTCCTTTACCAGGGGTTACTTCTGCAAGTGGTTCAAAACCACCAGCACGATCAGTGTCAAACTCAAGGAAGTAAGCATTGACCGCTTCTTCTCCAAGTAGTTCTTTGGCAATCGGCGCATAACCACCTGATGAAGCCCAAGTGGAATGGAAGTTCCCACGACAAACGTGCGTATTGACAGTTAGACCAGCTGGAACATGTTGGTAGACATCGTTGTTAAAAGTCAAGAAGAGATCAGCGAGTTCTCGGCGAACCTCATCTTTTGACTTGCCTTGGGCTGCTCCCCAAGCCGTCAAGAAATTATCGTCTACCAAGACACCCCAAGTACAGTCATCTACTTGAAGGGTCCTAAGTCCAGCGTCATACAAATCTTGAATCACTTGAAGATAGGCTTGCTTGATGTCTTCACGAACAGCCGCAAAATCAGGATAGATGGTATTCAATTGTTCTACATGTTCTGCATCACGGATCAATTCAAAATAGAATTGCGCAGGTGCTGGAATGGTATATTTAGCCTCTACACCATCTACATCTGCTACAAGATCCCGCAAGAACTTGTAATGCTCTACAAATGGATGATTGGCTCCTGTGATTTTTCCAACTACAAGCGCTGAGTCAGCCTTGGTTGTTTCATCATGGAATTGATAGCCTTGGGCAGCTTGGACATGATCAATGCCACCAAAGCCCCAGAAGAAATCCAAATGCCAATAAGCTCGGCGGAATTCTCCATCTGTTACTGACTTCAGACCAGCAGCAATTTCTTTTTCAACGAGGTCACGAATCGCCTGATCTTCTACTTTTGTTAAGTCAGCCTGACTGATTTTTCCAGCTGCGAAATCTTCACGAGCCTGAACCAAAGTAGCTGGACGAAGAAATGAACCAACATGGTCAACGCGATAAGGTGCATGTGCATGTGTCAATATGAATCCCTCTTTCCTATAAGTTTTACATTAATTCATCAATGCAACCATTATAGCAGTCCAATACTTGATAAACAAGGGTTTGGGATAATCTAATATCTTTGATATCTATATAGCCTTAGACTATAACAAAAAAAGAAGTCCTTGAAGGACCCCTTTTCTTAATTTTTAAATGCATCGAGCATGACTTGGAACTCTTCGTTCGTGAGTGTAATGCCTTTTCCCATCTTTGTATGGTCGGGACTCCAGGTCCGGATATCATACTTAGCAGGAGCACCATTAAAACTCACACGGTTCAATTCCTTGGTCCAACCCTTGTCATTTTCTGACAAGACCAGTAAATGTTCTTCGATTTGGAATGAAAATTCTGCCATTTCACGACTCCTTTCTCGCCTTCTCATCTCTAATATTCGTAAATCATTTACAAAATCGTTGAAATTATCTATAATATATTGTATCAAGTTATGGAGAATTTAGCTATGAAAAAATTTCTCGAGATCGTTAAAGACCGAGCAAATGAATTTTTCAATGGAAAAGTCAGTACCCCTGCCCCATTAGAAGATGAGAGAATTATTGAAATCATTCAACAAGCATTGCGAAAAAAACAAGGGGTACATGTTATTTTTTCAAACAAGAGTTTTACAGGCGATATTGTCAAGTATGACCAAGAACGCCGACAACTGATCGTGAAAAATTTTAAAAAGAGTATGTCCACGATTATTCGGATTTCTGAGATCCAGAAAATCAGTTTGGTCCCCAATAACATTCGCATCGCCCAACAAAAAGGAGAGGTTTAACCCTCTCTTTTTTTGTTATACTCGAACAGTTTTACTTGCCCCATCTTTTGAGTAGAGATTGATTAAACCTTCCTGGCAAGAACGAATCATATCTCCTGGCTTGACTTCTTGTGGAACGGTGATCGTAAGAAGTTCCATCGGATTTGGTGCGCGATCAATCTTCACTCCATCCTTATCATGCAAGTCTTGGATCTGGCATTCAAAATGACGGAAGCCTGGTCCGTAGAATTCCACTTGGTCGCCTTCATTGATGACATTCCGTTGGCGAATCGTCGCAGTCATGGTAGATGGATCAAAGTCAACCACTTCTCCTACAAATTTGTATTGAGGAATCTTACGACGTGCCCCAAACAATTGTTCATTTTCAGTCGGTGTTTGGTAGTAGAATCCAGTTGCTAATTCACGTTGAGCAACCTTCCACAATTCATTGATCAAATCATCCTTGATGGCATAAAAGGCTTCTGGACTTTCCATATAGGCATCACAAGCTGCCTTGTAACAGTTGGCTACTGTTGATACGTAATGGACAGATTTCATCCGGCCTTCAATCTTCAAGCTATCAACCCCATTGTCAATCATGTCTGGAATATTTTCGATCATACACATGTCCACGGCTGACATAGAATATTCTTCCGGGACTTGTCCTTTGATACTCTTGCGTTCTTGGCCAAATGGCATATCGTAGAGATCGTATTTCCAACGGCAAGATTGAGAACAGCCACCACGGTTGGCATCCCGGTCAGACATGTGGTTAGAAAGGGTACAACGTCCGGAATAAGAAATACACATGGCTCCATGAACGAAGGCTTCGATCTCAAGATCGGTACGCTTACGGATCTCTGCCAACTCTTCCATGGATACCTCACGGGCCAAGACGACACGGGTCAAGCCATATTCTTTCCAGAAATGGAAGGTCTCCACATTGGTTGCAGAAGCTTGTGTAGACAAGTGAATATTGAGTCCAGGTGCATAGGTTGCACAGATTTCAATCAAGGCCGGGTCTGAAACGATCACGGCATCAAGGCCCATATCCCGTAATTCACGGAACCATTCACCAGCCCCTTGTTCATTTCCCTCATGGGTCACCATGTTTGAAGCGACGTGCACATCCACTCCACGGGCATGAGCATACTCAATTCCTTCACGAAGCTCATCCATGGTGAAGTTTCCGGCACGGCTACGCAAACCATAGGCTTGTCCACCAACGAACACAGCGTCTGCCCCATAATTAACGGCAACTTTTAATTTTTCTAATGTTCCAGCAGGTACCAAAACCTCTGGACGTTTTTTTGTATTTGTCATGTTTTCTCCAATTTACAAGATTGTCGATATGATGAATAGCCTCTTCGTTCCCTGAAAAAGGAAAACTCACAAACGAAGAAGCCCTAGTATTATTTGTTATTTTACACGATCTGGTTCATAATCATAGAAACCAGTATCCAAACCACGATTAGCTGGATGTAATTTGCGGATTTCTTCATCAAACAGATAGGCTTGATCCTGTGTAAATGTTCCATTTTGAATCAAATCACGGGCCTTGACAAAGTACTCTGTAATCTTGACAAAGTTTTCACCCGGACAGTAGACACCATCGAGTTTCCAATGATCAAAGCCATGTTCTACCAACTCAGACAATTTGGTCATCATATTCAAGTCATTATTTGAGAAGATATGGGTTCCATGTTTGTCTTCATAGACTGAATAATGGGAATTGGGATCTCCTGGTTCTGCTAAGAACAGATCGCGATCTTTGGTCACAGATTCTTCTGTCTTGATAAAGTTGTAATAATTCTGAAGAAGAGGTCGTTTCGAATGGTGGATAATGCTAGCACCATAGACCAAGACTTCTGCTGGAATCTGAAGATTCTCAGCCATTACGAATAATTCGGCAGATGGAATCTCACGAGCCAAAACAGCCTCAGAAGCTCCTGCTTGTTTTCCCCAGAAATTGATCTGGCGACTAGAAGTAACCATGGTTGATGCATCGTAGATGGTTTTGAATGGATAGCCATCTCGTTTCAAGACATAAAAAACGCCCGCATCTCCGACAGTAATATAATCAGCCTGAATTTCCTTTAAAAAATCTAGGAAAGGCTTGATTGAATCCATCATCGATTGGTGCATGAGTGCATTTACAGCTACTGTCAATTCTTTGCCAGCAGCATGGACCAGTTGGGCAATTCGATTTATTTCGTCATAGCTTAAAGTTTGAGGCAATCGTAATCCGTAGTCTTTTTCACCGACATAGATTCGGTCAACCCCTGCATCAATCAGGGCTTGCGCTTGCTCAACACTCTCTGCTGTTGCTGTAATAATAATATTTTTCATAGAACCATTATAACAAAAATTCCGATATTCTAGAAAAATTTATTCATTTTGTAAAATTTGTAACATTTTTGTAACATTTATATACCTGAATTCATGATAGAATAATAGAGTACTGTTAGGAGAGAGAAAATGCCCGTAAGAAATTTAAGACACTATGATGAAGAATTCGATTATATCGAATTAACCAAACAAACCCAAGAACCCCCTATTCAGGACTATGCTCCTGAAGTTGAACCCGCACCTCAATTAAGTGAATTGCTATATTTTTTGAATATCGCTATTTTCTGTGTGTTGACGGTTGTATTTAGTTTTGTCTTTTTAGCAACAAAAATGAATACCTTCTTTGCGTTTGCTTTAGCGATTGGTTCTAGCTTTGCTAGTATTCAAGGGTTCCGAATTTACTACAATAAACGAAAAAAATAAAAATCAGGTTTGCCTGATTTTTTTATTTACTCGAATTTTATTAATTGAAATAACAGTTGGAAGACAAAACTTAACTGCCAATTTCCATCTTACCTTCCAAAAAAAATGAGGCTCAGTGAGCCTCATTTTTTATACTTCTTTTGTTTCTTCTTCAGCTGCTTCTTCAGAATCTTTTTCATCCAATTCTAAAACGATGTCTTCTGATTCTGTTTGTTTGCGAATGGATTGAACCAAGTCATTGCCACTTAGATTTTCTTTTTGAAGTTTATCCTTAAATGAGTGATAGACTTCTTGAGATTTTTCAACCACATCTTGCGTCTTTTCTTTGACAGACTCCAAAACAGTTCCTGTCGTAATTTCTCCAGAACCAACTTTTTCTTTGGTTTGTTGGATCACTTCTGCTGCTTGTTTTGAAACATCCTTAGCAGTTTGTTTCACCGATTCATGTACTTCTTGAGGATCTTCTTGATAATCTTTTACGAAGCGCACCACTTTTTTAGTGACTTTCTTTCCTTGCTCTGTTGATAAATAGTAGGCTGCTGAAGCACCTGAAATCACACCAATTAATAAACTAGATAAACGTCCCATATTCTTCCTCGATTCTATTTAAATAATTTTGAAGCCATCTTAATCGCTTTTAATCCGATAGAGGCTTTCACTGTTTTTCCACCAGCTGACACTGCTTTGGAACCTAATTGACGGGCTTGATCATTCAAATCTGAAACAGACTCTGAAAGATCCGCTACGGCTGTAAAGAGTGGGTCAATCGTTGCAACTTTTTGATTCAAATCATCCGTTAAAACATTGACTTTTGCCAATAGATCATTGGTCTGATGCAAGGTGACATTGACATCTGATGTCAAAACTTGGATGGTTTTTTGCGTCTCATCTACAACTTTTCCAATCTTTGAGAGGAAAAAAATCATATAAATGACAAGCGCTACTAAGGCAAGGCCTAAGAGGCCGTATGCAATTTCAATAAACATATATTACTCCTTTGCTTCTACATAATAAGGGGCTTTTTTGCGACGTTGGTAGATGATGATGGCGAGTCCAACTAGAATCAGGATCATCGACAACCACTGGGAAACACGTAAGCCCGCAAACATCAGGCTATCCGTCCTCATTCCTTCGATGATCATCCGACCAAAACCATACCAGATAAGGTAAAAGGCCGTGATCTCACCTTGCCTCAAAAATTGGGGCTTCCTCCGAAGAATCAAGATCAAGAGAAAACCTAGCAGATTCCAACTGGATTCATATAAGAACGTTGGCTGACGGTAACTACCATCTATATACATTTGATCTCGAATAAAAGAGGGCAGGTAGTTGAGACTTTTAACAGTAGCTCCATAAGCTTCCTGGTTAAAGAAGTTTCCCCAGCGACCAATACTCTGTGCAATCATGACGCTTGGGGCCGCAATATCTAAGAAATCAATTGGCTCAATCAAGCGTCTACGAGAGAATAGATAGAGGACAAGGGCACCTGTCAAGAGGCCACCATAAATCGCGATTCCTCCGTTCCAGATCGCAAAAATCTCACTAAGATGCTGGCTATAGTAACCCCATTCGAAAATAACGTAATAGAGTCTGGCCCCCACAATCGCAAGAGGAAAGGCAATCAAAATGAAATCAATGATATCATCTGGATCAATTTTCTTACGAGGTGCTTCTTTCATAGAAAGATAAACGGCTAGAATCAAGCCAGAGACAATACAAATTGCGTACCAACGAATACTGATCGGACCTAATTGAAGGGCTACTGGATTCATTCCTTCACCTCATTTTGACTAATCAACTGGGACAGACGTTCTTCAAAGGTTTTAGTGGCATCATAGCCCATTTCTTTGGCACGAACATTCATCGCCGCTGCTTCGATCACGACCGAAATGTTCCGACCAGTCTTCACAGGGATGCAAATCCGAGGAATGGTCACGCCACCGATTTCCAACTCTTCTGCATTATTACCAAGACGATCATAAACCTGATCCTTAGCATAATTTTCCAAGTAAACGGCGATTTGGACTTGTGAAGAATCCTTCACAGCACTCGCACCGTAGAGACTCATGACATCGATAATCCCGACACCACGGATCTCTAGTAAGTGGCGTAGTATTTCAGCTGGCTCTCCCCAAAGGGTCATCTCATCTCTCGCATAGATATCGACCCGGTCATCTGCTACAAGGCGGTGACCCCGCTTGACAAGTTCCAAACCTGTCTCGCTTTTTCCGATTCCGCTATCTCCTTGGATCAAGACACCCATCCCATAAATATCCATCAAGACACCGTGTACACTCGTACGTTCTGCTAGCCGACTATCCAAATAGCTAGAAAGCTCTCCAGATAAACGACTCGTTGCAACATTGCTCTTCAAAATGGCTAGTTGCTTCTCTTCAGCAGCTCGCAACATTTCTTCTGGAATTTCTAAATTCCGCGCGACAATGATGACAGGTGTCTCTGGCTGGAACATCTTGCGCAAGACCTGATGACGGTTGTGAGAGCTCATCTTCACCAGGTAGGACCATTCTTTCATTCCTACAAGCTGAATCCGCTCAGGTGTGTAATAGTCGAAATAGCCCGTCATTTCAAGACCTGGACGTGAAATGTCCGCAGTCGTAATTTCCTTGCTTAAGAGGCTATCATCCCCATAAACAACCGATAGACGAAGCTTTTCCTGTATATCGCGAACAGTAACTGCCATATCATTCTCCCTTTTCAAATTCTCTCTCTATTATAGCAGATTTTCTCTTCAGACGAGAGACTGAAGTGTCATTTGAAAGGTCCATTTTCAACTCCTTTTTAAGGCAAGTAAAAAGAGGCCAAGACAAAGGTCTCCAACCTCTAGGAAATGATGGGAACATATGAAGAATGCTCTAGCCTTGGCCTTGCAAAAAATCTTTAATCATAGATTTGATTCCGGTAGAGACCACATAGACCACCGCATTTGAAGGAAATGCGATCAAGCCAAGCATAAAAGCGTAAGGTCCTCCCCCCATTAAGGACAAAACCAGATACAAAATCGGAAGAAATAAAATCGAAAACCGATAAATTTGTGGCTTTCTAGCCATTTCTGTTGGAAGAAACAAGAGGTAGAAAAGACTATTCCAAATGCCCAGTGGAAAAAGGAGCATTCCGATCAAAACTGTTCCAACTCCTTCACCAAAAACACGATTTAAAATGAAAAACTGTCCTATAAAACTGAAGAAGAGATATAGAATAAAAGCAAGGGAATAAAACTTCTGCTTCACCCGGATCTCCTTTTAGAAAAATGGGCTATCATTCTGATCATGGATGGGTTCAGCCTCTTTTCTTCGACGAGGTCGAGGGCCATAGTCAAACATTTCCTGCTCCTCCTCGTCCTTATAAGGCAAGGTCGTATCTAACAGTAAATAGATAATCACACCGATAAAGGCATGAGAAACCGTGAAAAGAATAAACAAGAAGCGTAGGAGAGTTACACTAAGACCAAATTTATCAGCTAAGCCAGCTAGCACACCTGAAACCAGGCGATGTCGTTTTAATTTGTAAAATGATGATGTCATTTGATTTTCCTCTTTCTAGTTAGACCTATTTTAGCAGAGTCGAACTGGAAAGAGATCCGCCTAAAGACCGATTCTTACTCTTGTCTCATTTCAAGAAATTGCAGGCGGCTGCGACAACGACCGCAGGCATATTTCTTCAGATCGATTTTTCGCTTTCGTCTATACTCTTGGCCACAATGGGGACATTGATAGAGATAGATCCTCTTGACTCGCCCAGTTCTATCTGGTAGAGGTGGTGTGAAACGAAGACCGTCCACTTGCTGGAGGAGTTGCTTAAAGGCTAGATCTTTGTGGCGAAAGCCTTTACCTTGATCGTAAAGATGGTAATGGCAGAGCTCGTGGCGGACAATTTTGCGAAAGACCTCTAACCCAAAAGCTTGGTATATTTTCGGGTTGAAATCAAGGTGTCGATCCTTGGGAAAGAAACGACCCCCAGTGGTTTGAAGACGTGAATTCCACTCTGCTCGATGACGGAATTCTCTCCCAAAATCTTCTAGGGATACTTGGCGCACATACTCAGTCAGATTCATTCGGAGCTACCAAACTGAGATTAACTTTTTCGCGTTCCACATCAATCTTCTTCACCCAGACGGTTACCAAATCACCTACTGAGACGACCTGGCTTGGATGCTTGATAAACTGTTTGCTCATATGGGATATATGAATCAAGCCATCTTCGTGAATACCAATATCGACAAAGGCTCCAAAGTCAACCACATTGCGCACAACCCCTTCTAATTTTTGGCCTATATGGAGGTCTTTAATATCCAAGACATCCTGACGGAGTACGGGTGCATCAAAGGAATCCCGCAAATCGCGACCTGGTTTTAGGAGATCGGCAATGATATCTTTCAGGGTTTCTGGTCCCAGATCCAGCTGAGTAGACATCTCCTTTATGTTCACAGCTTTTAATTTTTCCTGAGCGGATGCATCGAGTTCGGTAATTTCAAGAAGTTGAAAAAGTTTTTCAACTTCCTTGTAACTTTCAGGGTGAACCCCGGTATTGTCCAAGATATTTTTACTTTCAGGAATGCGTAAGAATCCAGCAGCTTGCTCGAAAGCCTTGGCGCCGAGACGAGGGACTTTTTTAATCTGTGCTCGTGAAAGAATCATTCCTTCTTCTTCCCGGTATTTCACAATATTTTCAGAGATGGTTTTATTGAGTCCTGCTACATGGGCTAAGAGAGAGGGACTAGCCGTATTGATATTGACCCCAACTTGGTTGACGACAGTATCTACCACGAAATCCAAGCTTTCTGTCAGTTTTTTCTGATTGACATCGTGTTGGTATTGACCGACACCGATGGATTTGGCATCGATTTTCACCAATTCTGCTAGCGGATCTTGCAAGCGACGGGCAATGGAGATGGCCGATCGTTTTTCAACGGTTAGCTCTGGGAACTCATGACGGGCCAATTCACTAGCTGAGTAGACAGAGGCTCCGCTTTCATTGACAATAACATAGCGAACTCCTGGATGGTCATGAAGCAACTCTGCGACAAAGGCCTCACTTTCACGGCTAGCTGTTCCATTTCCAATTGCAATAATCTCTACGCCAAACTCCTTGATCAAGGAGGACAGATCCTTTTTAGCCTGCTCGATCTGAGCTGGTTTTGCAGGTGCAACTGGATAGATGACCTGGGTAGCGAGCATCTTTCCTGTCTCATCGACAACAGCTAGTTTAGCACCGGTCCGAAAGGCTGGGTCAAATCCAAGGACCACGCGCCCTTTTAATGGAGGAATGAGCAATAGATTCCGTAGATTTTCAGAGAACAATTGAATGGCCCCGTCTTCTGCCACCTCCGTCAACTCTGTCCGAATCCGACGTTCAATCGCAGGTACGATTTTTTTCTTAACCGCTTGTTGAATAACCTCATCCACATAGGCATTTTTGGTTTTAAAACGAGCCTCAAAAATACGAATGATCCGATCCAAATGGTGCTCGAATCCGACTTTGAGAACGCCCAATTTTTCCCCACGATTGAGAGCTAGAGTCCGGTAGCCTTGCATATTCTTGATCTTCTCAGAAAAATCATAGTAGATTTCAAATGTTCTCTTAGGATCTAAGCTTTCATCCTTCAAGGTTGACGTCATGAGGGAATGCCCATGAATTTCTTGATAGGTGAGGGCCCGTAATTGGGCATCCTCTGAAATAGCTTCTACCAAAATATCCACTGCACCAGCTAAAGCTGCGGTTTCAGTTGGGAAGGCCTCACAGGTAAATTTCTGAGCCTCTGCTTCCAAGTCTGGACTATTTTGCAAAATGAGACGCGCCAAGGGAAAAAG
The DNA here is from genome assembly GCF_001808745.1 of Streptococcus sp. HMSC057G03. NCBI lineage: Bacteria > Bacillati > Bacillota > Bacilli > Lactobacillales > Streptococcaceae > Streptococcus > Streptococcus sp. HMSC057G03. Next base: position 61,402 of record NZ_KV794425.1, on the reverse strand, counting down.
TCCTGCTTCTCGAGCAATCGTCGCCTTGGTCCGCCGTTTTTCCTTATAAGGGAGATAGAGTTCTTCGACATCCGCTAATTTTTCAGCAGCTTCAATAGCCTGCTTGAGCGCCTCTGTCAGTTTGCCTTGTTCCTCAATCTTAGCAAGGACGGTTTCTTTTCGTTCAGCCAGAGCCGTTAACGATTTGTCCCGGTCAATAATGGCCTTGATCGCTACTTCATCTAAATTTCCCGTTAGATCTTTTCGATAGCGAGCAATAAAGGGAATGGTTGAGCCTTCTGCTGTCAGACTCAATACGGTATCGATTTGTTTTAAGCTAACACCCAATTCTTGGGCTATTTTTTCATATTTATCCATAACTTCCATTATAGCATATTTTGCTGCCATCAAGGGGTGAGATCGCCTGTTCTGGTCTCTGTTTCAGGGATTTTTCATAGAATAATTTTGACCCTCTTGATCTTTCCTTTTATGCTCCATTTCCCCCTTGCTCTTCCCTTTTTGTTATAATGATAGAAAATGAATAAGGAGGCCCAATAATGGCTATTAAATTCTCAAAAACAGATGATCTTGATAAAATGTTTGAAAACTTTGCAAGTTTTCCAGATGTAGAAAAAACAGTCGAATTCCCCGAAGAAAAAAAGAAGGCAGAAACTGCTACAACTAAAGAAGCAAAGAAGGTTAAGTAATGACATTCTTTCAACACCTTCCCTCTAGCGTCTTGCAGGCTGGGGCTATTTTTCTCTCGATTATTATCGAGGCCCTACCGTTTGTCCTAATCGGGAGTATCATTTCAGGGATTATCGAGGTCTATATCACCCCCGAGAGGGTCTACCGCTTTCTTCCCAAGAATAAATTTGGGCGGATCTTCTTTGGGACCTTTATCGGCTTTATCTTTCCTTCCTGTGAATGTGGAATTGTTCCCATTATCAATCGCTTTCTAGAAAAGAAAGTCCCAAGTTATACTGCTGTTCCCTTTCTGGTGACAGCACCGGTCATCAATCCCATCGTTCTCTTTGCGACCTACTCAGCCTTTGGAAATTCTGTCAAGATGGCCCTCTACCGCGCCCTTGGTTCCCTACTGGTCGCAACAGTGCTAGGAATCTTTCTTGGTTTTATTCAGACAGATTCGATCCAAAAAGAACATCGTAAGGCTGTACATGAACATGATTTTAGGGACTTGAGCAAAGGTCAAAAGCTTTTCCAAGTCTTGGTGCAAGCCATTGATGAATTCTTTGATACGGGACGCTACCTGGTATTTGGTTGCCTCTTTGCCAGCCTCGTCCAAGTCTATGTCCCAACACGGATCCTCACTTCGATCAGTGCGACACCGGTTATTGCTATTCTCCTTCTCATGGTCTTGTCCTTTCTCCTCTCACTTTGTAGCGAGGCGGACGCCTTTGTTGGATCCTCTCTTCTCACGAGTTTTGGAGTAGCGCCTGTTCTTGCCTTTCTGGTGATTGGGCCTATGCTTGATGTCAAAAATCTCCTCATGATGAAAAATTACCTCAAGACCCGTTTTATCTGGCAATTTATCGGGATTGTGAGTGGAGTTGTGCTCCTTTATGCTTGGTTTGTGGGGGTAGTACTATGATTCGTTTCTTGATATTAGCTGGCTATTTTGAGCTCACCATGTACCTGCAATTATCTGGTAAGCTCAATCAATACATCAACTTACACTATTCTTACTTGGCTTATATTTCCATGTTCTTGTCCTTTGTTTTAGCTCTTGTGCAGCTGATCATCTGGGTCAAGCAGATGAAGATCCACAGTCATCTCTCTGGCTTCTGGGCAAAAGTGGCGAGTATTTTCTTGCTCTGTATTCCTTTGTTTGTCGGGCTATTTTTCCCTACAGTGACACTGGATTCCCAAACAGTTTCTGCCAAAGGCTACCACTTCCCGGTTGCGGCTGGATCTTCCAAGGAAATTCAGCAGGACGAAGGGACAACAACCCAGTATCTCAAACCAGATACTAGTAGCTATTTTACCAAGTCAGCCTATGAGTCAGAGATGAAGCAGGCTGCAAAGAAATATGTTGATAAAAAAGTGATTCAGGTGACCACTGAGAATTACATGGAAGTCATGGAAGTGATTTATGATTATCCTGACCAATTTGCAGGAAAGACGATCGAGCTGACCGGCTTTGTTTACAATGACCCCAATAACAAGAACAGCCAATTTCTCTTTCGCTTTGGGATCATCCACTGTATCGCAGATTCCGGAGTCTACGGTCTCTTAACGACTGGTGCTCCGCAGCATTTCGAAAACAATACCTGGATCCATGCGAAAGGAACCTTGTCCATTGAATACCACAAGCAACTCAAGCAAAGCTTGCCTGTCCTCCACATTAGCGATTGCCAGACCATTACGAAACCGGCTAATCCATATGTCTACCGCGTATTCTGATGGAGCTTCCGTTGTAGATCCAAACATCTTATAACTGTTCAAGCTAGAATCCACATTGATTCTAGCTTTTTCTATGCTTTCCTCTCAGATCCTCTCATCCAGCGGAAAATATTCGGAACAACGATTCCATCAAAGAAATCTTGTAGATTTTATGGTAAAATATGGTTAATAAAATAGGAAATAGGTACTTAAATGTCTTCAAAAGTTATTGTAACCATTTTCGGGGCCAGTGGAGATTTGGCCAAGCGCAAACTCTACCCGTCCCTTTTTAGGCTCTACAAATCAGGTAATCTATCTGAAAACTTTGCAGTGATCGGGACAGCCCGTAGACCCTGGAGCAAGGAATACTTTGAATCAGTCGTGGTAGAATCCATCACAGACCTGGCCGATAGCCCTCAACAAGCTCAAGAATTCGCTAGTCATTTCTACTACCAAAGCCACGATGTCAATGATACCGAACATTACATCGCCCTGCGCGAATTACAAAACAGCTTGGATGAAAAATACCAAACAGAACACAACAAGGTCTTCTTCTTGTCCATGGCTCCTCAATTTTTTGGAACCATTGCCAAACACCTCAAATCAGAAGGGATTGTAGATGGGCAAGGCTTTGAGCGCTTGATCGTTGAAAAACCTTTCGGTACAGACCTAGAAACGGCTAGTCAGCTCAACAAGGAATTGGAAGAAACCTTTGATGAAGAACAAATCTTCCGGATCGACCATTACCTTGGAAAAGAAATGATCCAAAATATCTTTGCTATTCGTTTTGGAAATCTTATTTTTGATAATCTTTGGAACCGAGATTTTATTGACAATATCCAAATTACCTTTGCTGAACGCTTGGGGGTTGAAGAACGCGGTGGCTACTATGATCACTCGGGGGCCCTTCGAGATATGGTGCAAAACCATACCCTTCAGCTTTTGTCTCTGCTTGCCATGGATAAACCAGCCACCTTTACTAAGGATGCGATTCGGGCAGAAAAAGTTAAAGTTTTTGAGCAATTGCACAATCCAACAGATGAGGAACTGAAGAAATTCTTTATCCGTGGTCAATACCATTCAGGTACGATCGAAGGGAAAAAAGATATCTCTTATCGCAGCGAGCCCAATGTCGACCCTGAGTCTACTACAGAGACCTATGCTTCTGGTGCATTCTTTGTTGATAGCGATCGCTTCCGTGGAGTTCCTTTCTTCTTCCGTACTGGAAAACGCTTGACTCAAAAAGGAACCATGGTCAATGTGGTCTTCAAGCAAACCGACTCCATCTTTGGACATAGTTTGCAACCAAATGTCTTGACCATTTATATCCAACCAAATGAAGGTTTCTCATTGAGCATCAACGGGAAAGAGGTCGGAGAAACATTCAGCATCGCACCGATTTCCTTTGATTACGAAACAGATGCGACTGCAACTGGAGCTTCCCCAGAGCCTTATGAAAAATTAATTTTTGACGTTTTGAACAATGACTCAACCAATTACAGCCACTGGCACGAAGTTCGTGCTTCATGGCAATTGATTGACCGGATTGAAAAACTATGGGCCGAAAATGGTGCACCGCTCTATGAATACAAGTCTGGATCCATGGGACCAACTGCATCCGATGATCTCCTTGCAGAATACGGAGCAGAATGGGTTTGGAAACCTGAACCTAAGAATTAAGGAAAGCCACCTTCGGGTGGTTTTTTTGATAGCGCAAGGAAACAAAAAGACAAATTGTTCTTCCAACAATTTGTCTTTTTCTATTCGACTCTTAAATCAAGCCTTCCAAGAGGCCTCTCATGAAGTTTTCTGAGTGGAATGGTCCGATGTCATCAATCTTTTCTCCGAAACCAATCAACTTCACTGGAATGTCCAACTCTTCACGGATCTCAAGGACGACCCCACCTCGAGCCGTTCCATCGATCTTGGTCAATACAATTCCTGTTACAGGCGTAATTTTTGAAAACTCTTTGGCTTGCACCAAGGCATTTTGACCGGTTGATGCATCGAGGGCCAGCAAGGTTTCATGCGGTGCATCAGGTACCACACGCTTGATAATGCGGCCGATTTTTTCAAGCTCGGCCATGAGGTTGTCCTTGTTTTGCAGACGACCAGCTGTATCAATCATCAGAACATCGATGTTTTCAGCGATCGCGCGTTCCATTCCATCAAAGACGACGCTAGCAGGATCTGATTTTTCAGGACCTGTCACAACTGGAACATCTACGCGGCGTCCCCATTCTGCCAGTTGAGCTACTGCTCCTGCACGGAAAGTATCTGCTGCAACCAGCATGACTTTCTTGCCTTCTTGTTTGTAGCGGTGGGCTAATTTCCCAATAGATGTGGTTTTACCAACTCCATTGACCCCAACAAAGAGCATGACCGTAAGACCATCTTGAAAACGAATGGCTTCATTAAATTGGCCATCCTTTTCATACAAGTCCACTAATTTTTCGATGATCACGCGCTTGAGAGCATCTGGTTTTTTGGCATTTTCCAAACGGGCTTCATAGCGCAACTCTTCGGTTAAATTAGAGGCCACTTGAACCCCAACGTCACTCATGATCAAGAGTTCTTCCAATTCTTCAAAGAATTCTTCATCAACTGAACGGAAATTGGCAAAGAAGGCATTGAGGCGCGCTCCAAATCCAGTCCGCGTCTTTTTCAAGCTACGATCGTATTTTTCCTGAATGGTTTCTTGCTCTGGCTCAACCTCGTCTTGAATTGGCTCCTCAGCCTCTTCAACAGTTCTTTCCTCAACGGTTAATGCAGCTTCTCCTTCAGGAAGTTTGGACTCGGCTTCTGCCACTTCTGAAGTTTCCTCCACTTGAGCGATCGCTTCTGATACTTCAGGTTCTAGGACCTCATCCTGAGCCTCTACTAGTTCTGGAGCCTCCTCTTCTGTCGTGCTCTCTTCTACTGGCTCAGCGTCAGGTGATGGAGAGGCAATTGGTGACTCTTCTCCCATTTCTGAACCATTAGCCCCATCTGCTTCCTCACCATTTTCAGTTTCTTCCGCTTCAATTTTCACTTCTTCAAGAGGCTCAGTCTGCTCTGTTTCATCAGCTAGTGGTGAAACTTCTTCGGGACTTGCTTCTGTTTGAGCAGGTTCAAAGACAACTGGAGTTTCCTCTACTGGTACTTGGTCTTCAGGAGCCTCTGAAGTCACGATTTCTTCTACAAGAGGTTCCTCTGTCGGCTCTTCTTGAGCGACGGTCGAAACAGGTTGATGAGTGGCTGCAATCCGCGCTTTGAGCTCTTGGTAATAAGCCTCCATATCAGCGATTTTTTGCTCTTCCTTGTCATTTAAGGTAGCCGCAGGCTCCTCTTTGACAGTTTTTTCAACCTCCGTACTTTCCGTCACTTCTTCCGAAGACGGAAGCACTTTTTCAGTTTCTTCTTTTTTTCCAAATAAACGATCAAATAATCCCATTTATTCACTCTCCTTTAGCACATAATTTTCAATTGCCCATGCGACGGCATCCTGGTCATTGGTCACAGGGGCCACAAGCGCTGCAACTTCCTTCACTGCTGGAATCGCATTGCCCATGGCAACTCCCAGTCCAGCCCACTGGATCATAGACAGGTCATTGGCTTCATCTCCACAGGCCATGACTTGATCAGCCTTAAGGCCCAAAATAGCTGCCAGTGCCTCTAAACCTGTTGCCTTGTGAACATTTTTAGGGCACCATTCCAACAACATTTCCCGAGATTTAAAAATTTCATAGTCTTGAAATAAGTCCGGCTTGATCTGTTTTATCGCTGCATCTAAAAAGTCTTGATCAACGGCTGTCACACACTTGTTGTAAGATATCGTGGATGGCAGATCTTTAAAATCTGTCTCAATAAAGTTCAGGTAGGGATTGTAAAGGGAATAGAGAGACTTTCGATCTGCATGAATCTCATAAACCGTTCCCTCACTGATAGCATCCAGCGGAAGGCCGAGGCGGGCTGTTTCATCATGAATGGTTGCGACATCTTCTGGCGCCAAGACAACTTTTGAGAGGATTTCTCCATTATTTCGCTGCACTAGACCACCGTTGAAAGTAATCGTATACTCTTCTTTAAGGCCTGCTGTTCCCAATTCTTCTAAAAGAAAATCCATGGCTTTCAAGGGGCGACCAGTGGTTAGGACCACCTTGACACCTTGGGCCTGTGCAGCAGCGAGGGCTGCTCTATTGCGAGGGGAGATCTTTTTTTCAGAATTGAGAAGGGTCCCATCTAAATCCAGTGCAATCAAGGAAATCTTACTCATACAATTTCCTCCATGTAGCGTAGGACAGAACCAGTCGCATGGTGGCCGATGACTTTTTCAGCAATGGCCAAGATTTCAGGACGTGCATTTTCTGGCGCTACAGGATGGCCCACGACTTGCATCATATGGAGGTCATTTAGGTTATCTCCAAAAGCCATCACCTGATCCATCGAGATCCCTAGTTTATCCGCTAAGGCGGTAATGGCCACTCCCTTATCGACATAATCGAGGACAATGTCAATCGATTCAAAACCTGTCGTCATCGCTTTGACACCGGGGATATTCTCAGTGACCCATTGCTCACCTTCAAGCACAAGAGCTGCATCAAAGTTGGTGGTCAATTTGAAAATTTCATCCTGAATATCCGCTAGACTTTTCACTTTTTGAATGTTTTCATTGTAGTGTTGACTCAAGGCCAGATAGTCGGGATCTACTGTTTCTAAGACATAGCTCCCTTTTTTCCCAGTCAAAAGAAGCTTATTCGGGTCTGCATAAGGTGAGGATTTCAAAGCTTCAAAAACACCCAAATAAAAGTCTTTGGACATAGTCGCTTCGTAGAGATCTTCTCCATGAAATTCTACCACACTACCATTTTCAGCAATGAAAATCATCTGGTCCTCAAATCCTTTAAAGAGGGATTTGAGAGAAAGGAGGGCACGGCCACTCGCAGCTGCAAAATAGATGCCTTTTTCTTTGCAGCTTGCTAATACCTTGCGTAAAAGGTCTTGATCGTACTGATGTTGGTCATTTAGAAAGGTTCCATCCATATCCGTAGCGATCAATTTAATATCATTATTTTTCATTTTCTAAGTCTTTCAATTTTACTGAGACGATTTTAGAAACCCCTGATTCTTGCATGGTCACACCATAGATGGAATCTGCAGCCGACATAGTTCCCTTCCGGTGCGTCACGACAATAAACTGGCTTTCCTTATCAAAGCGGTTTAAATAATCCCCAAAGCGCTTGACATTGGCCTCATCTAGGGCAGCCTCTACCTCATCCAGAATGACAAATGGAATAGTCTTGACACGAATAATCGAGAACAAGAGAGCCAAGGCAGACAAGGCCTTTTCTCCACCACTCATGAGGTTTAAGGATTGGATCTTTTTACCAGGTGGCTGCACAGAAATCTCAACACCAGCTGTCAGAAGATCTGGCTCTGTCAGAATCAAATCAGCAGAACCCCCACCAAACATTTGACGGAAAGTGACTTTAAAGGATTCACGAATGGCTTCAAAAGTTGATTTAAAGCGTTCCTTGACTTCGTCATTCATGTCGTTGATAGTAGACAGAAGCATGTTTTTCGCAGCCAAGACATCCTCACGCTGGCTCGAAAGGAAATCAAAGCGTCCCTTCACCTCGTCATACTGCCCGATCGCATCCACATTGACTGGACCAAGTGCCTTAATATCTTTTTCGATGCTCTTGAGCTGGTTTTCAGCTGCCGCAAGATTTTCAACAGGTTTGGCCTGCTCTTTGGCTTGGTCAAAGCTTTGCATGAATTCATCGGTAATTTGCGTTAAAAGCTTGTTCAAACGATCCGCATGCTTTTCACGCGTCGCTTCAGCCTTGGCTTGTTGACGAATCCACTCTTCGTTTTTCTTGCGAGCTTGTTCCATCTGTTCTGCAACATCTTCGGCCTGGCCTTCCAAATCATCCAGCTCAAAGCGTTTCCGAATGACCCCTTGTTCCAAGTCCGTTTTCTTGGCTTGGGCCTGTGTCAATTGATTAGCTAGTTGCTCCACATCGACTGTCTGAACTTGGGCCTCGCCTTGTTCAATCAGCAATTGCAACTGACGCTTTTCTACTTCCAACTGGGAGATCGTTTCTTCCAAGCGACGAGCATCTGTTTGCTCATAGCTTTGTTGGCTCTTACATTCGGTCTGTTGAAGTCGCAATTCTGCCAATTGCTCTTGCAAGTATTGCACTTTTTGTTGCAGAACATCTTTATCCGACTTCATGGTTTCAATATCGCGATTCAAGTTTTCTTTTTGAAGCTCAATCGCTGCCAATTGCTCGGTAAGGGACTCCTGCTCTTCTTGGAGAGACTGGGTCGCATCTGTTGCCAATTCTGACTTCAAAGCTTCTAAGAGCTCCTGGATTTCTTTCAGTAGCTCTTGGCTTTGTTGGTAGGCCAATTGGGCTCGCTGTTGCTCCAGACGCGCTTGCTCACCCTGGCTTTGAATAGAGGCCAGGTATTCTTGCGCCTGCTTGAGCAAATTGTCCTTGGTCTCGACCTCCTGCTCTGCTTCTCTCAAACGAGCATCCAGAGCTTGCATTTCCTGCTTCAAACTATCCAATTCTGGTTTGACAAAGACCGTATTTTGGGAGCGATTGGCACCACCCGCATACGATCCTCCGGTCCGCAATTCGGTCCCATCCAAGGTCACCATCCGAACTTGATAGTTGACTTTACGAGCCGCCTCACGCGCATGCTCCGTCGTGTCAAAGATGGCCGTTACTCCAAGCAAGTTTTGGAAAATCTGTTCAAAACGATGCTCATAGGTCACTAAGTCACTCGCAATTCCTAGAAATCCTGCACTGGCTTGAATCAATTCCAAATTCCGAGGAGATAGTTGACGGGCTTTGATGGTCGTGAGCGGAAGGAAAGTTGCCCGTCCCAAGCGATTGCGTTTCAAGAAATCAATCGCTCGAGTTGCAGCCTTTTCATCCTCGACAATGATCTGTTGGCTGCTAGCTCCTAGAGCAATTTCAAGCGCCGTCTGGTAGTCTTTTGAGAAACTCAAATTCTCACTAACAGCCCCACAGATGCCTCCTAACCGTTCTGCTTCTTGCAAAACGCTCTTGACGCCTGCGTAGAAGTTACTATGGTTCTTCTGAATAGCTTCCAAGCTATTGATCCGCGCCCGTTTGTTTTTGCTCTCATCCATCAAGTCAAACATGGCCGTTTGAGCCTCTTGGTAGGCAGCTTTGGCCTGCTCCACTTTTACCAATTGATTTTGGTATTCTGCTAATAGTCTTTTGACCATCGCTTGTGCCTGATCCAACTCTTCCAATTGTCGGACTTCTTTTTCCTTGGCAGTTTCAAAGTTTGTTTGTGCCTTGGTCAAATCCTCTTGACGATGGCTAGATTCTTGCAGGAGTGCCTGGATCCGGCTCTCAATCGCCGTCCGCTCATTCGATTTTTCAGCCTCTGTCTGCAAGAGCGCGACATACTGCTCGCGTAGATGCTCAATGACTTGTTCCGGGTCTTCTTCGTAGTTGGCTAATTCTTTTTCCAACTCTTCTTGTAGCTGACGGTTCTCTGTCAGTCTTTGTTGAAGCATAGCTAGCGTCTTTTGTTTTTGAGCCAGCTCTTGTTTCGCTTCTTCCAGACGGGCCAAAACAGCATCCAGCCTCTCAAGATTTTCCCTGCGACTATGGGCTGCTTGACTCGATTGCAACTTAGCTACTTCAATTTGCTTTTCTAAATCACTGATCAAACGAGTGACCTCAAGCAAGCTGGCCTGGTCCTCAGCTAAGCTCTCATCCAACTGATGACGGGCTTTCTTGATGCGTACATTCTCTTCTTCTAAGACCTGACGACGTTGGTAATAAGAAGCCAACTGTTCTTGAATGGCCTTTTCTTCTTGATCAGCCTTTTCGTAGAGCTCTTTTGTCAGATAGACTTGAGCAACTAAAACATCCAGCAAGAGAACCTGCCGTTCTTGGTCTAATTCCAAGAAACGGCGAGCGACCGTCGCTTGCTTTTCAAGAGGTTGGATTTGTCCTTCTAATTCATAGAGGATATCCTCCAGACGGTCCAAATTCTCCTGGGTTTGGTTGAGTTTGGTCTCGGTTTCCTTGCGCCGCGTCTTAAATTTCAAGACACCTGCAGCTTCTTCAAAGATTGCCCGGCGTTCTTCCGGTTTGGAGTTAAAGATCTCCTCTACTCGACCTTGGGAGATAATGGAGAAAGAATCCCGTCCCAATCCCGTATCCATGAACAAATCATGAACATCTCTGAGACGTACTTTCTTGCCATCGATCTTGTACTCGCTGTCTCCTGAACGATAAATATGCCGTTCGACACGAATTTCTTTCCCTGCCTGTTGGATAAAACCATCTTGGTTATCTAAGACAACTGTGACACAGGCATAATTCAGCGGTTTACGCGATTCTGTCCCTGCAAAGATAACATCGGGCATCTTGCCCCCACGTAGACTCTTGACACTGGATTCCCCCAGGGCCCAGCGCAAGCTCTCCGTGATATTTGATTTTCCAGATCCATTAGGCCCTACAACGGCAGTGACTCCTTTGTCAAATACGACTTTTGTCTTATCCGCAAAGGATTTAAAGCCTTGGATTTCAATCTCTTTTAGATACATGGCCCATCATTCCTCGTTTCAACTGCATTGCGGGCTGCTTCCTGCTCCGCTAATTTCTTGGAACGACCATGACCATGTCCCATCGTTTGACCGTTCACGAACACTTCTACTTCAAACTCTTTGGCATGAGCTGGACCGGACTCGCTAACCACTTGGTATTGGATCTCCACATCTCCGTGAACCTGTAACAATTCTTGCAGACGGGTCTTGTAGTCAATGACTTGAGAAAATTGACCCGTTTCAACCTTGGGAATCATGACCTGATAGATGAAGCGTTTGACCGCTTCCACACCTTGATCTAAGAGCAAGGCACCTAAAAAGGCTTCAAACAAATCGCCAAGAATCGTATCGCGGTCCCGACCACCAGATTTTTCTTCGCCCTTGCCTAGTTTGATGTAATGATCAAATTGGCAATCCCGAGAAAAGCCAGCCAGACTTTCTTCACGGACAATCATAGAACGGAATTTGGACAAATCTCCCTCCGGTCTGTTGGGGTGTTCCTTATACAAATATTCGGAAATAACTAATTGAAGAACAGCGTCTCCTAAAAATTCCAAACGTTCGTTATGTGAAATTTTTAAGAGGCGATGCTCATTGGCATAAGAGGTGTGCGTAAAAGCTGTATCTAATAAACTGCTATCTGAAAAAACGATCTGAAACCGTTCCGATAACAGGGCTTGTAATTTCTCCATGGAAAGCCTACTTTCTAATAAATTTATACTCTTAAGTATACCAAAATTTTAAAACGATTACCATTAGATATCCATTAGATACAGTTGATTGCTTTTACTATATTTTAGGTTTGTTTGGATATCGATCCAATAAGTTGAATACCACGTTTTGTAAGTTTGCTCCATGAATTTTAAGTTTCTTCAACTTTCGCATTTCTATATCTTACCAACTTAATGCCCACTTCTTATAGTGAATTTTATTTCTTTACCTCGTTATTATTTCATTCCCCTTCGTTATTTGATATAATTAAAACAAAAGAGTTTGGGATTGAAATAATAATAAGGAGTATTACTATGAAAATAGGAGTTAGAAAACCCAGTCTTTCAAAGAGTTTAAAAGCTCGGACAACATCGAAATTAAAGAGACAGGTTAAACGAGCAATCATTCCAACATACGGCCAAAAAGGGACAGGCCTTATTAAAGATCCTAAACGTGCAATATACAATAAGGTATATAACAAAACCACTGTGGATGCTTTCAGCAGTGTTAAGAAAGGAAATATAAATTACCAACGAACAAATCGTGGTCTTTATACATATAGAGGGGCAAAGGTATATCCAGCTTCTTCTTGGTATTTTCCTGTAGGATTATCTGCATTTTGTAGCCTTTTATACTTTACCATTAACCCTGTTATCGCTTGTATTTTTTTGATTATCACACTCATTCTCTTTGTTAAGAAAATAAAAAATAATCCTTTCAAGACGCAAAAGGATATACAAGAAATGTTAGAAAAGATAACTGAGTTAGAACAATGATATAATAGATACATATCACAATAAGAGATATTTAATAAAAGATGGATCAACTCTTAAATATACTTTAATCATATTTAAGAGTTGATCCTTTTATAGAAAACTAAAAATCCTAAAGTAGATCGCTTATTAAAATTTCTTGAAGCGTAGTCAACGCACCAAAACCCTTGATACACAAGGGTTTTTGCTTTTATACAAAAAAAGAAGCACGAACGCACTTCTTTTCCTAGTTCTAGGGCCTGATTTCTCCATTTTTAATCAGGATCTTCGTCTGTTGGATTTTCAGGCTTATTAGGGATCACTTTTAAGAGATAAAAGGTGATAAAAATCGTCAAAGCCCCTAAAGCAAGCTTCACCCAAATAATCGGGGCCAGATAGATCGAAATGCCCATCAGGATGTAGATCTGAAGAAGGATCCATTTTTTCCGTTCTTTGGCAATCGATTTGGTCTCTCGATAATCCGATACATAGGTTTGATAAAGCTTGGTTTGGTAGAGCCAAGTTTCAAAGCGTTTGGAACTTTTAGCAAAGCAAGCCATAGACAACAGTAAAAAGGGAGTCGTCGGTAAAATCGGTAATGGAATCCCAATAATTCCTAATCCCAAAGACATAAAACCAATCGTAAGATAAACAAGGCGCATTTACTTCTCCTTCACACAATACAAATTTCGAACCTTTTCAGTAAACAAAAAAATAAAAAACCTACATCTATGTTTAAAAAAGGAAGCAACTAACAAGATGACAGTTGCTTTTCTCTATTTTATATCTTCGTCAAAGGGGTCGCGGTATCTGGCGAGGTATCTAACACCTCAAAATCATGGCCGACAGCTAGATCTGCTCGAGCCAGTTGATTCTCCATGGTCATATGGGCCAATTCTTTGATATTGTTCTCTTTTGACAAATGCCCAAGATAAATCTTCTTGGTGCGATTTCCCAAGGTTCGGATCATGGCATCTGCACCATCTTCGTTAGAAAGGTGGCCTAAATCAGACAAGATCCGCTGCTTCAAGCGCCAAGCATAAGAACCTGCTCGAAGGATCTCTACATCATGGTTGGACTCAATCAAATAGCCATCCGCATCCGCGACGATGCCTGCCAAGCGATCACTCACATAGCCCGTATCCGTCAGCATGACGAAGCTCTTGCCATCCTTCATAAAGCGATAGAATTGAGGGGCTGCAGCATCGTGACTGACCCCAAAACTTTCGATATCGATATCGCCAAATGTCTTGGTCTTCCCCATTTCAAAGATGTGCTTTTGAGCATCATCGACCTTTCCTAGATACTTGGTGCCTTCCATAGCCTTCCAAGTCGCTTCATTAGCATATAGATCCATGCCATATTTCCGCGCTAAAACACCCACACCATGGATATGGTCTGAGTGTTCGTGCGTAATCAAAATGGCATCTAAGTCTTCTGGTTTACGATCAATTTCAGCCAATAGTCCCGTAATCTTTTTCCCTGATAGCCCTGCATCAATAAGCAGTTTTTTCTTTGGCGTCTCAAGGTAGAAAGAATTCCCACTAGAACCTGAAGCTAAAATACTATACTTAAATCCCTCTTCTGTCATTGACTCCTTATTCTTCCTCTTCTGTATCCCAGTCGTCTTTAATAGCGTCTTTGTCGTACGGCAAGACAATGGTAAAGGTAGATCCCTTGCCATATTCACTCTTGGCCCAAATAAAGCCTTTGTGTTGCTTAACGATCTCCTTAGCAATGGCTAAGCCCAGACCAGTCCCTCCTTGGGCCCGGCTACGTGCCTTATCCACTCGGTAAAAGCGATCAAAAATGCGAGGCAAGTCTTTCTTGGGAATTCCCAAGCCCTCATCTGAGATGGAGATAATCAACTGGGCATCTGTCGTTTTCATCCCTACCTTGATCTTTCCACCATCAGGTGAGTACTTGATGGCATTGTTCAAGATATTGTCGATCACCTGGGTCATTTTATCCGTATCAATTTCAACCCAGATCGGGGTGATCGGGTATTCCCGGATCAGTTCATACTTCTTAGTATCTTCTTGCGATTGACTCTTGATCTTATCAAAGCGGTTCAAAATAAAGGTGATAAAGGCCGTAAAGTTGGTCAACTCGATGTCCAACTGACTGGTTTCATTGTCGATTCGAGAAAGACTCAATAGATCTGTGACCATGCGCATCATGCGGTTGGTTTCATTGAGTGAAACTTTGACAAAATCTGGTGCTACCGGCTCTGACAAAGCGCCATCGTCAAGGGCTTCCAGATAGGATTTCACACTGGTCAACGGTGTCCGTAATTCATGACTCACATTGGAAACAAAGAGGCGACGTTCCCGCTCTTCCTTGTCCTGCTCTGTCGTATCGTGCAAGACAGCTACCAGACCAGAGATAAAACCTGACTCGCGACGAATCAAGGCAAAGCGCACACGAAGACTTATGTATTCCCCATTTTCATCCTGGGAATCGATGGTCAACTCTGGTACTTCTGTAATCAAGCTGCGCAGATCATAGTCATCTCCAAGCGAAAGCAAATCCAGAATACTGGTATTGAGCACCTCATCCGGATTAACATTCAATTGCTTGGCTGCCATTTCATTGACCATGATGATCTGACCGCGTCTATTGGTCGCAAGCACTCCGTCTGTCATGTAAGAAAGGATACTGGTCAAACGCTTGGTTTCTTGTTCCAAGTTTTCATGCGTCAGGCGAATAACTTCAGACAGATCATTGATACTATTGGTCATATCCGTCAGTTCTGGACTTCCTTGCATGTCAACCACTTCGGAATAGTCCCCTGCAATCAGATCCTTAATTTTGGCGTTTAATTGTCTGAGCTTGATATTGTCCCTACGGTTTTCTAGCAAAAGCAAGGCTACCACAATGATAAACCCAACCGTAATCAGAACAAAGACAAAGTTCGACGACATTACAAATTGTTTTAGTTGATCAATCATTGTTTCTCATATAATATCCGACACCACGGCGGGTCAAGATATATTCTGGACGTCCTGGTGTGTCCTCGATTTTTTCACGCAAACGACGAACCGTCACGTCCACTGTCCGAACATCACCAAAGTAATCATAGCCCCACACCGTCTCAAGAAGGTGCTCACGGGTCATCACTTGACCGACATGGGTCGCAAGGTGATAGAGCAATTCAAATTCGCGATGGGTCAAGTCCAATTCTTTGTTGCCTTTTTGAACCAAGAAGGCATCTGGAAGAATGTGAAGATCACCAATGACAATTTCCGTATCGGCATCATTTTCAAGCTGAGGATCAGCCGCAAACTCAGAACGACGCAACAAAGCTTTCACACGCGCTTGCAATTCTCGATTGGAGAAGGGTTTGGTGACATAGTCATCCGCCCCGATTTCAAGCCCGATGACCTTATCAAATTCCGTATCCTTAGCAGATAGGACAATGATCGGCACATTGCTAGTCTTACGAATCGTACGCGCCACTTCCAAACCATCAATCTCTGGCAACATCAAATCAAGAATAATAATATCCGGATTTTCAGCTGCAAAGACCTCTAAAGCTTCCCGACCATCAAAGGCTGTCAATACCTCATAGCCTTCTTTTGCCATGTTAAATTTGATAATATCTGAAATTGGTTTTTCATCATCAACTACTAATATTTTTTTCATCTTACATACCTGTTTCTAATGCTACTTTTCCTTATCAATCTCTATCTTCTTATTATATCAAACTTATGAAGAAATGTGGAGTCTCAATTGCTGGACTTTCCAATAAGATAAAGCAAAAAGATTGAGATCATGACATCTCAATCTTTTCTTTTTGTATTATTTTGAAACGCGGGATTTGTTGGAGATATCAGCTAGGATTGCTGCTACATACTCATCATGTTTAAACATTAAAACGGTATCTACTTTCAGAGGAGATATCGTTTTTCTTCTTCGGATAAGGATACAAAAATTTCTGCCTTCACTATCTTTTAAATTGATTGAGTTCTTCAGAGAAAGACTGTAAACTTTTTGATATAATATCAAGGATGGACTGATGGATATTTAAAAAATTATGTTCAAAAGAATGACAGGTGAGAATTAAAAATATGTAAGATTGGACAGAGGTCTCTCTACCATCGTCTATGCAGAAACAAGATTATATGAAATAAAAGGAGTAACCAATGACCGGAAACTATTCAACACGTGAATACCGTGAAAAATTATATGATGATCTTCATGTTCGATTAAGAGATACTGCAATTTTAATGTGTGCGATTTTTATTGCCTCTATAGGTCTAAATATGAATTCAACAGCTGTTATTATTGGAGCCATGCTGATTTCCCCTCTTATGACACCGATTGTTGGACTGGGATTCGGTTTAGCTATTTTTGATACGCGTTTAATCAAGCAATCTCTAGAGGTTTTATTGACTCAAGTGTTGGTCAGTTTGCTTGTCTCGACTCTGTATTTCTGGATTTCTCCCTTGTCTTATGCAAGTAGCGAGTTGATCGCACGAACCTCTCCAACCATTTGGGATGTTCTCATTGCTATTGCTGGTGGGATAGCAGGTGTCATTGGTTCAAGAAAAAAAGAAGCAAACAATATCGTGCCAGGAGTAGCTATTGCAACAGCTCTGATGCCACCTATCTGCACTGCAGGCTATGGTTTAGCTAATGGAAATGTACGATTTTTATTTGGGGCTCTCTATCTTTTCTTGATCAACTGTGTCTTTATCATGCTAATCAATATTGTTGGAACAAGAATTATGATGAGACAATCTCCCTTAAGTTCATTTAAAGAGCTAAACATGAAAATGAGAATTGGGTTGATCTCCTTGATTGTATTATTGGTTCTTCCAGCCAGCTATTCAGCAGTCACTCTGACGATGGATCAAGCACGAAAAGAAGGGATTAAACAGTTTGTAGGAAAAGAGTTTGCCAATCATACGATCATTAATCAAGTCTACAAGTCAAGTAGCAATGAATTGGTCTTGACAGTTGTTGGAGATCCGATTTCAGAAGAAGAATTAGAAACCATTCGCCAAAAACAAGACTCTTACGGTATTCAATCTGTTCAATTGAAAGTCAATCAAGTCCATAATTCGACAAAATTAGATAGTGAGACGACCAAGGAATTTTACGAAAACATTGACAAGTATATCGATCAAAAACTCTCTGAAAAAGATTCACAAAACGATCTCGTAAAAGAAAATGAAGCAGACAAGGATTGAGGATAGTCAACTTATCTAACTCATGGAAGCAAATCTTGGGAGGATATCCTATATCCAAAAGTTCATGGATAGAAAGGATTGTTGATGAGGATACTATTTGTGGCGATTTGACCGATCACTACTAGCTCAGGTTAAACAAAATAGAAAAAGCAACAACTGAAATAGTTGTTGCTTTTTCTTACTAAAAAATATTTATCAGACTGTGATCGTTTTATTTCTCAACACGAGATTTATTTGCAATATCTGCAAGAATCAATTCTACAAATGTATCTACCGGCATGGCTTCTGTTTCTTTTTGACCATAACGTCGAACGTTTACAGCCTGCTCTTCCATTTCCTTGTCACCAACGATTAATTGGTAAGGAATTTTTTGAGTTTGAGAAGCACGAATCTTGAACTGCATTTTCTCATTGCGTTCGTCTACATCGGCACGGACACCACGGTCACGAAGTTTCTTAGCTACTTCCCAAGCGTAGTCCACGTGTTTTTCGTTCGATACTGGGATGAGAGTTACTTGGTGAGGGGCAAGCCAGGTTGGGAAAGCTCCCTTGTAGTTTTCAATCAAGATCGCAGTAAAGCGTTCCATGGTTGAGATTACCCCACGGTGGATCATGACTGGACGGTGTTCTTCCCCGTCTGCTCCAATGTAATGAAGATCAAAGCGTTCTGGAAGCAAGAAGTCCAATTGGATAGTTGAAAGAGTTTCTTCTTTACCAAGAGCTGTTTTCACTTGGATATCCAATTTTGGTCCGTAGAAGGCTGCTTCCCCTTCAGCTTCATAGTACTCAACACCCATATCATCAACGGCTGCTTTCAACATGCGTTGAGCATTTTCCCACATTTCATCGTTATCAAAGTATTTGTGTTTGTCTTCAGGATCACGGTAAGATAAGCGGAAACGATAATCTGTCAAGTTAAAGTCTTCATACACATCGATGATCAATTGAAGGATCTTCTTGAATTCTTCCTCGATTTGTTCTGGAGCCACAAAGGTATGACCATCATTCAGAGACATTTCACGCACACGTTGAAGTCCTGTAAGGGCACCAGATTTTTCATAACGGTGCATCATACCGATTTCAGCGATACGGATTGGCAATTCGCGGTAAGAGTGCACATGGTGTTTGTAGACTTCAATGTGGTGAGGGCAGTTCATTGGACGAAGAACAAACTCTTCTCCATCCCCCATATCCATTGGTGGGAACATGTCTTCGCGGTAGTGATCCCAGTGACCTGAAGTTTTATAAAGTTCTACAGAAGCAATTGGTGGAGTGTAGACGTGTTGGTAGCCTGCTGCTACTTCTTTATCAACGATGTAGCGTTCCAACTCACGACGGATGGTCGCACCATTTGGCAACCAGAATGGAAGACCTTGACCAACTTCTTGAGAAATCATGAACAAATCAAGCTCTTTACCAAGTTTACGGTGGTCACGTTCTTTAGCTTCTTCACGCATTTGGAGATAGTTCTTCAAGTCTTTCTTGTCAAACCAAGCGGTACCATAGATCCGTTGCATCATCGCATTGTCGCTATTCCCACGCCAGTAAGCACCAGCAACGTTAAGAAGGTGGAAGATTTGGATGCGACCAGTTGATGGGACGTGTGGGCCACGGCAAAGGTCAACGTATTCACCTTGACGGTAGATGGTCAAACCACCTTCGTCTTCTGAGTGTTCTTCGATCAATTCCAATTTGTATGGATCATTTTTGAAGATTTCACGCGCTTCATCCTTGGTCACTTCTTCACGGATAGATGGGAAGTTTTCTTTCACGATTTTCTTCATTTCTTCTTCGATACGAGGAAGGTCTTCGTTAGAGATTTGACCAGCTTGGTTGTCTGTATCGTAGTAGAAACCATCTTCAATCGCTGGACCAACACCCAAGTGGATATCTGGGAAGAGGCGACGAGCTGCTTGGGCAAACAAGTGAGCTGCTGAGTGACGCAAGATTGGAAGAGCGTCTTCGTGATCAGGTGTCACGATTTCAATGCTTCCATCTTCGGTGATGGCACGAGTTGTGTCAATCAATTTGCCGTTGAATTTACCAGCAAGAGCTTTTTTAGCCAAAGAATTGCTGATTGATTGGGCAATTTCAAAAGTTGTAACGCCAGATTTGAATTCACGAACAGCGCCATCTGGGAAAGTAATCTTAATCATGATTTTCTCCTTAAAAATTTATCGTAATTTAAAATTGAGGTTTGAAGAAATAGCAAAGGGTCAGTTATAAAGAACAATTATATTTGTTTATCTAACTGAATGATGCTTTAACATTTTCATTCTATAAACAAAACAAACTGTAGAAATTAGTAAATAACTTACCAAGGAAAGGATTAAAGACATATATTGCTCATCAGTCATTGTTTTACTACTCATGTATATCCTTATCGGATAGCTTTTTAGTGCGTTGAATAGATAAATACCAGCAGTAAGACTTAAAAGATATCCTGCTATCACGAGTTCCTTTTTCTTAAAAAACATTAAGATACCGAGAAAAGGAGCAAGAAATGGTATAAGAGGGATAAATGCCATAAATGCAAAGAAAACAATGTACGTTGAACCCCATAGACTAAGAGTTTTCATTAGCCATACATAGACTATAAAGTAGATACAGGCAATCACCCAGAACAATGTTTTCTTCATATCAATCTCCATCTTCACTTTTTTGCGATTAACTATTCTCCAAACAAAAAAGCGACCTCCTCAAAAGGACGTCGCAACGTGGTTCCACCTTCATTTATGTTCCTCAAAAAAGAGGGACACCTCTGATTGGCTCTAACGTAGCCACCGTTTTATGTTTGCATAAAAGAATCACGAGTAGTCCCAAACCTATCCTCTACGCGATTTCCAGCCCCACGCGCTCTCTATCAGATTTCCTAGATTTGATATGTCTCTGTCAGTTATTATAGCACGATTGAAAAATTTTGCAAGAAAAAGTTTCATTTTCAATCAAAGAAATGTGTGATTTTACGGATTTTCTTCACTTGTTTGACCGAAGCCTTCATCATCTTCACAGATCCATTGACCGGAAGAGCGATCACCTTGGTCGGGATTTTCACAATGGTCTTAGACATCCGCTTGACCCGACTTTGCTCAGGATTCAAATCATTTGAAAAGTCTTTAGAGATGATTTTATCCAAGTAAAATTCGTAGACCCGACGGCCAAAGGTTGCTGCAGAAATATCATCAATCTTTTCTGCCCACTTGGTCTCATCGATTGCAGGCATCTCGTCAATCGCTTCAAGAATTGCTTGCGCCAGATCGCTCTCTTCATAAAAGAGCTTTCCAAACATAGGGTCATCAATCACATGATCGAGATAAGGATTGCCATGAGCGATGATCGGGGTACCACTTGCAATACTCTCTAAGTAGGTCAACCCTTGCGTCTCACTCGTTGAAGCTGAAATAAAGAAGTCAGCCGCTTTATAGTAGAGTGCTGTCTCATTTGGCGGGATCATCCCTGTAAAGACAACCGCATCTGAAATCCCCAGTTTCGCCGCTTGTTTTTTCAAATCATCCAAATAAGGACCATCCCCAGCAACGATCAACTTGACTTTTTGATTGACCTTTAGAACGTCTGGAAGGGCCGCAATAACAGCCTGAATATTTTTTTCATAAGAGACCCGCGACAAGCTCAATAAAAGCGTTTCATCTTCTGCTACTTCATATTTTTCACGAAGAGCTGCAGTCTCTGTCGGAGTAATTTCTGGCCGGTCAAACTTGGCCAAATCAATCCCTGTCGGAATAATGCGTTTTTCTGCCTTGACCTTGTACTTTTGGAGCAAGTCATAGACGATCTCGCTTGGGCAGATGACGCCGTCCAGATCATTCATATAACTTCTCACAATGTATTTGACCATACTTGGGCGAATGACCATGCCTCTCGCAATATATCGGACATAGTCCTCATACTGAGTATGGTAGGTATGAATGACTGGAATCCGCAATTCGCGTCCAATCCAAACTCCCAAAAGGCCTAATGAAAACTCAGTCTGGGTATGGATAATATCCAACTGGTATTGCTTGGCAATGGCAAGTGCCTTTGAAAAACCACGATAAGCAACGCGGCGGTCCTTAAAGGCGAAGAAAGGCACACTTGGAATCCGAATAATCTGCCAATCTTCATAGCGGTTCACATCTTTATCCGTTGTCGTAAAGATAAAGACCGTGTGACCCAATTTTTCTAATTCTGTTTTGAGCGTCCGAATGCTGGTCGCCACTCCCGAAACTTGCGGGAAATAGGTATCTGTAAATAATCCTACACGCATCTTACATCTCCAAAACTGTTTGATAGGCATCGACCAATTGATGAGCCACTAAGTCGATCGAACGACTCTCAGCAACCTTGTAGCCAGCCTCCCGCTTATCTACTTGTCCGTTCAAGACCTTGTTCAAGGAATCCACAAATTCATCCACATTGTGGCACAATTCAGATGAGCTCTCGTCGATCCAGCCATTGTATACGGGAATGTCCCGCAAGACCGTATGCTGATGACTAGCCAAAGCTTCTAAAACAACGATTCCTTCCGTTTCTTCATAAGATGGGAAGAAGAAAGCATCTGAACCCGTCATAGCCCCTTGGAAGACCGCTCCCTTGAAATAGCCAGGGAATTCCACATTACTAGGATGATCCTTTTCCACCAAGCGACGAATCTTACGCGGAATGATCCATTTATTGATAGAACCAAGCCAAATAAAACGCACATCCGGCATGCGACGGGCCACTTCTACGAAATCTTCAATCCCTTTGCGTTTAAAATAAAGCCCCGCACAGATAACAACCTTTTGGCCTTCTTGAATATTAAAATGCTTGCGAAAGACTTCTTCTTTTTTCGGATCCTTCTTGTATTTTTCCAAATCAATCCCATTGGAGACCGCGATAATCGGTGTTGTCACCCCATAAGACTGAATCAGATGTTTGGAATACTCAGATGGCGTGATCACATAGTCTGCCTTTTGGTACATGTGAGCCAAATACTTTCCAAACAAGGGCGCAAAAAAGTTAGACCCGATAAAGGAATTTTCAAAATCCTCACGGGTTGAATGACCATGCATGATGACTTTCTTTCCACGACGTTTTGCTGCATGGAGCAAAAGGAAACTCCGTGGGCCATAGGTATTGATATGCACCACATCATAATCCCCTAAAATATCTGTCGTATACGGAATCCCAGCCAAATCAAGCGCATGCATTTGGTGCTGCAAGGCTCGACCAATTCCTGATTTTTGTAATACGGATTTTCCTTCTAAATACAGTAAAACTTTCATACCTTCTATTATACCGAAATAAAGAGTGCCCAGCAAGTCTCTACCTGTTTCTAGTATAAAAAAGAGGCTAGAACAGTTTTGTTCTAACCTCTCAGACTAGTAAACACGTCTTCCCAAGTCGAGACTCTAGTCTACTAATCCTTATTTTTTCGTCGTTCCACGTTGGTTGATCGTATGAGACAACAACACTTCGCGTTCTTCCAACTCTTCTTTGTGCATGATCTTGGTCAACATACGCATACTAATCGCACCAAGGTCATACAAGGGTTGGCCAATCGTTGATAGATTTGGACGCGTGTAACGTGTTACTTGTGAATCATCACTAGTAATGATTTCAAAGTCTTCTGGTACTTTGATACCGTGATCAGACAAGCCATTCAAGAGACCTGCAGCCAATTCATCACCTGTCACAAAAGCAGCTGTTGCTTTTGACGCAATGATGCGTTCTGCCAAGTTGTAACCTTCATCATAACGGTATTTCGATTCAAAGACAAGCCCTTCGCTATAGCTCAATTTTTTCGCTTTCAAAGCTTCCTTATAGCCTGACAAACGAATTTTTCCATTGATATCATCCACCAATGGGCCACTTACAAAAGCAATTTTCTTGTTGTGTTTTGCCAATTGTGCAACAGCATCCACTGTTGCTTGCTTGTAGTCGATATTGACACTTGGTAATTGGTGCTCAACATCCACAGTTCCAGCAAGGACCACTGGTGTACGTGAGCGTGAAAACTCTGAACGAATCTTTTCTGTCAAATGATAGCCCATGAAAATGATCCCATCTACTTGTTTAGAAAAGAGGTTGTTCACAACTGAAACTTCTTTGTCATCGTCTTCATCACTATTTGCAAGGACGATGTTGTACTTGTACATTTCCGCAATGTCATCGATCCCCTTAGCCAATGTAGAGAAATAGCTATTCGTGATGTTTGGAATCACAACACCGACTGTTGTGGTTTTCTTGCTAGCAAGACCACGCGCAACAGCATTTGGACGGTAATCCAAGCGTTCGATCACTTCCAAAACTTTTTTACGTGTATTTTCTTTAACGTTCTTATTTCCATTCACTACACGACTAACGGTTGCCATTGAAACCCCTGCTTCACGGGCGACATCATAAATCGTTACTGTATCGTCTGTATTCATAAGATTTCCTTTCATTATTGAAAATTTCGTTTTCACTCTCTAATTAATCCTATTTTATCATGGATTGTAAACACTTTCAAGTATTTTGGTAAAATTTTGTAAACTCTTGCTTTTTTGGGGAAAATTTGACAAAATAGATCCATAGAAAGAAGGTAGCATTATGTCTAAATTAGATCAAATCGTCGAATTTCTTGAAACTGAAAAAACAGACGTCGCTGTTGTATCTGATCCTGTCACGATCAATTACCTGACTGGATTTTACAGTGATCCCCACGAACGCCAACTCTTCTTGTTCGTCTATACAGACCACGAACCCCTTCTCTTCGTTCCTGCACTTGAAGTGGAACGGGCGACTGCAGTTGTCGATTTCCAAGTAGTTGGCTATGTAGATTCTGAAAACCCTTGGGAAAAGATTAAAGGGGCTATCGCTAAACCAGATGCCAAAACTGTTGCACTTGAATATGATAACTTGATTCTGACCAAGTACAATGGATTGCGCACTGTCTTTGAAAAAGCGGAATTTACTAACTTAACACCACGGATTAACCGCATGCGCTTGATCAAATCTGCTGATGAGATCCAAAAGATGTTGGTGGCCGGTCAATACGCAGATAAGGCTGTCAATATGGGTTTTGACGCCATCTCACTGGATAAAACGGAAACTGATATCGTGGCAGAAATCGACTTTGGCATCAAACGCTTGGGCTATGAAATGAGCTTTGAAACTATGGTCTTGACGGGGAATAATGCAGCTAACCCACACGGAATTCCTGGAAGCAATAAAGTCGAAAACAATGCTCTCTTGCTCTTTGACCTTGGCTGTATGGTCAATGGTTATGCATCAGATATGACCCGTACCGTCGCGGTTGGAAAACCGGATGATTTCAAAAAAGAAATCTACCACTTGACGTTAGAAGCTCAACAAGCAGCCATCGATATGATCAAACCTGGTGTAACCGCACATGACGTTGACCGTGCTGCACGGAGCGTCATCGAAAAAGCTGGCTATGGTGAATACTTCAACCACCGCCTTGGACACGGTATCGGTATGGATGTGCATGAATTCCCTTCTATTATGGAAGGAAATGACCTGGTGCTTGAAGAAGGCATGTGCTTCTCAGTCGAACCTGGGATCTATATCCCAGGTAAAGTCGGAGTCCGTATCGAAGACTGCGGCTATGTCACAAAAGACGGCTTTGGACTCTTTACAGAAACCAGCAAAGACTTGCTTTACTTTGACTAATCCTTTTGTAGATCCAAGTCGCAGCAAACAGAATGTTTCGTCAATAAATATAAAAAATGAGGCTGGGACAAAAGTCCTAGCCTCT
>NZ_KV794425.1:16841-35941 GCF_001808745.1 Streptococcus sp. HMSC057G03 | reverse complement strand
TCCTAGCCTCTTAATTGTTTTTGGATTGTCGAACAAGACGCAGTGGTTGAGTAGGCTCTACTACGCTGATTTCATCAGCTTTTACAGCCTACACAACTGTGCGGAGGTGGGACGACGAAATCGAATTCTAACGAATGACCGATTTCTGTCCCACTCTCTTTTTTCTTATGAAACCGATTCGAGGTCCATTCTTTTCTGCGCGTCTTCTACGACTTCTTTTAGGCTGGTTTGAGCCATCTCTTTTTCCATAGCAGTCTGAATGTCTTCGAGCTTCCCATCTAAGACATGATGGATATTGTGACCTATTGGGCAATTTGGATTGGGGTTTTCATGGAAACCAAATAATTGGCCTGTCGAACCTAAGCATTCGACCGCTTGATAGATATCCAGCAGACTGATCTCATCGGCTGCTTTAGCGAGTTCAGCTCCTCCTGTCCCACGCGCTACATGGATCAATCCCGCTTTCTTTAACTGAGACAAGGTCTTTCGAATAATGACCGGGTTCACCCCAACACTCTCAGCAATCATATCACTGGTCACCTTGGTACAGTCCCCTTTTAGGGCAATCATCACTAGTACATGGGTTCCAATGGTAAACCGACTCGAAATTTGCATGTCTTTTCTCCTTTCTGCCTGTTCTAAAAGTGACATCCATTGGACGATTGTCAACAGACGACTCTTACTACCCTTATTATACTAGTTTTTGTTGTAATGTCAACAGTTACACTATTGAAAAAAGTCCTCTAACCAAGCATCGATTTCTCGATCATGACCTTCTCTCTGCTCAATCTCATGAAGTAGCTCATGATCGTGGGTATGATGAATGCCATTGACCAAACTTTCATAATACACTTGATAATAAGGAAGATGGAGGTCTTTAGCAAGTTGGAGTTCTTTTTGCACATCATAATCCACCCGTCTAAAATCGATATCTTTTAGCCCCATTTGATCAAATTCAAGAATGGCATACATAGCCCGAAGATCCTTGCGAAGATTCTTTTCCAAAAAGAAAGGTTGACCGATCGACCCAGGATTGATGATCAGTTCTCCTCCTGTCCCGTAGCGAAAAAACTGCTGGTGAATGTGTCCGTAGACTGCAATATCACAAGACGGATTTGTCACCAAGCGATCAAAATCCTTCTGCTCACCAATGTGGATCAATTCCCGACCCCAATTCTTATCGGGTAAGTGGTGGGTAATGCCGATCTTTAAACCGGCGATTTCTCTATGGACCTGCATGGGCATTTCCTGCATGGCTTCAATTTCCTGAGGCGTGATTTCTTCAAGAATATATTGACACTGGCGCATAAGGTAGCGATGGCTTGATCTAGTCTCATCCAACATCCCCCTCATGGCGCGCCAAAGACTATCTTCCCAGTTTCCAAGGACTTTCACCGTAATAGGAAGCTCCTCTAACAGCTCCAAAAGGGCGCGTCTGCCTGTTCCAGGCATCAAACTATCACCCAAGAGCCAATATTCATCCACCTTGGCTTTTCGACTATCCTCAAGGACAGCTTCCAAAGCTGTCGTATTTCCATGAATATCTGAAAGTAAAGCAATTTTAGTCATGATCTTCTCCTTCTCTCCATTATAACAAAGCCTCAAAAATCTTTCAGCCTGAAACAACTATTTATAGGAAGTTCCTTTTTTTCTATTTATTTGATTTTCAAATGATTTTTCACTAAAAAGGGCAAGAAACCTCTCATTATCATGAACTATTATATATTTTATGCTATAATGGAGACAAATTGATTTATTCTTAGAAAGAAGGCTCATCATGAGTTTACAACAGTTTGAAAGGAAATCACTTCAAGAAATCAACCAATCTATTGACGTACCAAAAGGCATCCCTTTTTGGAAGACCCTCCTGCTCTTTTCAGGACCAGGAAGTCTAGTAGCTGTCGGCTATATGGATCCGGGAAACTGGATTACTAGTGTCGTCGGAGGGGCCCAATACCGTTACCTACTCTTATCAGTGGTTCTTCTCTCCTCTTTAATCGCCATGCAGTTGCAACAAATGGCTGGTAAACTAGGAATTGTCCATCGTAAGGACCTGGCCCAAACAACCGCCCATCACTTGCCAAAATGGCTTCGCTATACCCTTTGGATTGTGATCGAGCTTGCCCTGATGGCGACAGATTTAGCAGAAGTCATCGGATCAGGGATTGCCCTCCACCTTCTTTTTGGCTGGCCCTTGCTTTTTTCCATTCTGATCACCATCTTTGATGTCTTCCTCTTATTGGGGCTCATGCATCTAGGATTTCGAAAGATCGAGGCCATCGTTTCAACCTTGATCCTCACGATCCTTGCAATTTTCGGCTATCTGGTTTTCCTATCGAAACCAGATATCGGGGGAATCTTTGCTGGATTCCTGCCTCAAAAAGAAGTACTGGGAATTGGTCTTCCAAAAGGAAATGAAGCCTTGACCTTGGCACTTGGAATCATCGGGGCAACCGTAATGCCCCACAACCTCTACCTCCACTCTTCCATTTCACAAACGCGAAAGGTGGACTACAAAGATTCAGCAGATATCAAACGGGCAGTGCGCTTTATGACCTGGGATTCAAATATTGAATTGAGCTTGGCCTTCGTCGTCAACTCCCTCCTCTTGATTCTTGGAGCGGCCCTCTTCTTTGGTCACGGAGATAAGATCGGTGCTTTTTCTAGCATGTATAATGCCCTCAAAGATAATCATATTGCCGGTGCTATCGCTAGTCCCTTCTTGTCTACCCTCTTTGCCATCGCTTTGTTAGCCAGTGGTCAAAATTCAACCATTACTGGGACCCTAACCGGTCAAATCGTTATGGAAGGTTTCTTGAGATTCCGCCTGCCACAATGGGTCGTTCGTCTCATGACTCGGATCATTGCCCTTCTTCCTGTCATCATCGTTGCGATCTTATTTGGAGATCAGGAACATGTCCTCGACGACCTTCTAGTCTACTCTCAAGTCTTCCTATCAGCGGCTCTTCCATTCTCCATCTTCCCTCTGGTTTATTTCACCTCCAACAAGGAAATCATGGGAGAACATGTCAATGCGAAATGGAATACTTTCTTAGGTTATCTCGTTGCGATTGTCTTAACTATCTTAAATTTCAATCTGATCGTGACAACTTTTATCAAATAAAGAAACCAGCACTTAAACGGTGCTGGTTTCTTTATTCGTCCCTTCATCTTGTTCCTCCTTTTCCTAAAAATTTCCTGACCATTTTTTTAGGAGGGAATTATTTTAAATCACTAATTGTTGTGAGGTTTTCACAAAATCTTGCCAGTGCCCGTCATTCATAAACTTATAAAATTTTTGTACACTTTCCGTTATCTGTACAAAAATGAGAATTGTTGTCTAATTTATTCTTTTGGAGTATAATGCTCTTTGTTAGTGTCGTGAAATTATTTAACATATAAATTATTTTAACGTCAAATAAATAAGAATAAATTTATACAACTACAGAAAGGAACATATGGTACGCCAAAGACAAACAACAACCAAGTCAGACTTACGAAATGCGCTCTCAAAACTCCTCTTGCAACAACCTTTTGAAAGCATCACTATTCGACAATTAACTGAAACCGCTGGGATTAACCGCGGGACCTTCTACTTGCACTATGTCGATAAATACGACATGTTTGAGCAAATGAAAATGGACATGATGCAAGAATTGGATAGCCTCTTCGTTGAAGGAAGCCCTGTCAAGGTAAACTTTCTCAATGTCTTGACTGCTATTAAAGAGAATTATGATTTTATTTATGCCTTGTCCCAATCCTGCTGCTCGGACTTCCGTAAACTAATAAGAAGTTTTACCCTCCATGCATTAGACGATACTCCCCATGCGAAAGAACACATCATTTCAGACTTTCAAGTTCCATACAAGTATGGTCTAGAAATTTTCATCGCTACAATCGAATCTGTGATTGTGACCTGGTTAGAATCTGGTGCCAAGGAAGAGCCAATCGAAATCGGGACGATCATTCTTAGCGTCTGCGACTTTGCTAACTGGAACTAAATTCCCCAACCTTTTCCTACCTTTATGGAGAAGGTTTTTTCTTTTTGGCAAATGAACAACATATAGATCACCTTGTTCAACTTGTTTGTAGAAAGCAAAAAAGCAGGATGCTAGGATCCTGCTTTTTCTCTATTTTTTCTTTGCCAACATGGTTGCAAATCGAAGTTGAATCCGATGGCCATTCTCATCTCGACGATGGAGATGGCCAGGATTTTCATTGTATTTGACCAATTCCCAATCCTTGTAATACTCCGCCAATTCTCCTTCTTTAAAGGTGAACGAGAAGGGCATCTGGCAAGGATAATCTTCCGTATCCATAGCACAGACAATGAGATTGTAACCACCTGGATTGGTATGCTCTTGCATATTGCGGATAATCGCTGGAATCCGATCAGCCTCTAAAAACATGAGGACCACAGTCGATATGATGAAGTCATAGTTTTGGGTAAGAGCTGCAGCATTGATATCATAGAGTCCCACTGGCATCTCTAGATCTTCCTCAGCGACAATACTTTGTAAGATCTCAAGAGCCAGTTCATTTTGATCCACTGCTGTCACGTCAAAGCCATGTTGGGCCAAAAAGAGGGCGTTGCGGCCTTGCCCGCATCCTAGATCCAGCGCCTTTCCAGCTGGGACAATTCCCACTGCTTCTAGCACTTCTGAATGGACAGGATTGGTGTTGTATTTTTTGGGGAAATAGTCTTTTGGCTCACAGTAAAATTCTAGGTACCACTCCACATCGTCAGTCGCCGCTTCGACACGATGCCAGGCCTGGGGCTCGGCCATGGGGTTCTCTGCTCCTGCTTCAAAGAGGTGGCTCGCAATTTCTTCCCCCTCTTCGGTCAATTCAATAAATCGTAACTGACCTTTTAGAACCGTAATCTTCCCCCAGGTTCCTACCTTGGTATTGTGCTTTCTTTGAAGAGCTTCTGGCATGGTATCCTTGGTCCAGATAGGCATGCGCTTGTAAGCAATCAATTTTTGTGTCATGCTGCTTCTCCTTTTTCTTTCTGTACCCTTATCATACAGAAAAAAATTCCTTTTTACAAGTTGGAAAAAGAGGCCCCTCTCCGAGAAAAAAGGCAGTTCTGAAACTTGTTTCAGAACTGCCTTTTTAGTTTAACGTGTATTGTATTGTTTCATGACCCGTGCGATGTCCCGGTTTTGTTCCCGACGCTTGATGGATTCACGCTTGTCATAATCATGTTTCCCTTTAGCGAGTCCCAAAAGCAATTTGGCATAGCCGTCCTTGAGATAGACCTTCAAAGGCACCAAGGTCATTCCGGTCCCTTTGGTGTCTTGGTCCAGCTTTTGGATTTGCTTTTTATGAAGAAGGAGCTTGCGACGACGGTCTGGATCTTGGTTCCAGATATTGCCTTCCTCATAAGGGGCAATGTGGACATTGCTAAGCCAAACTTCGCCATTTTTTACTTGTGCAAAGCCATCTTTCAAGTTAATGCGTGCCGCACGGACACTTTTGATCTCTGTCCCCGTCAGCACCATCCCTGCTTCAATCGTATCCACGATGGTGTAGTCATGTCTCGCCTTTTTATTTTGCGCGACTACCTTTCCTTCGCCCTTTGCCATGTTTGGCTCCTTTCTTTGCTACTTCCTTGTAAAATGGTTTCTTCCCTTTTTTCTTTTTGGATTTAGAGGAAGAATCTTTCCGCTTGTCATCTTTTCTAGCGGTTG
This sequence comes from Streptococcus sp. HMSC057G03, assembly GCF_001808745.1. NCBI lineage: Bacteria > Bacillati > Bacillota > Bacilli > Lactobacillales > Streptococcaceae > Streptococcus > Streptococcus sp. HMSC057G03. Next base: position 30,248 of record NZ_KV794425.1, on the reverse strand, counting down.
ATCCCTTAGAAACTTTTTTGTCCTTGCGTCTGCGATCTCTACGATTGCCATCTCGGTCACGTCCTTTAGACTTGAGACCTTTTTCGACGACATCCCATTCACTTGGAATATAAGAGAAATCAATCTCTCCTGTCATCTTGTCGGCTCTTTCTACCTTGATCCGGATTTGCTGACCGACACGGAAGGTCACTCCTGATTTTTCTCCGCGAAGGGTTAGATCCCGTTCATTAAAATAGTAGAATTCAGGGAGATTGGTAATATGGATCAAGCCTTCAACCGTATTTGGCAACTCCACAAAGAGGCCAAATTTTACCACACTGGAAACCACGGCATCATACTCTTCCCCAACAAAGTCTTCCATGTATTCAGCCTTCTTCATGGCTTCTACTTCGCGCTCCACATCAATAGCTCGGCGTTCCCGACTAGAGGATTGGCTGGCAATGTCTGGAAGGACTTGTTCAAAGTGTTCAGCCATTTCTTGGGATTTCCCGTATTCGCGCACCATTCGATGAACCATCAGGTCCGGATACCGACGGATGGGACTGGTAAAGTGGGTATAATACTCAGCAGCAAGCCCATAGTGGCCATGGTTGTGTTCTGAGTAGCGAGCCTGTTGCATCGAGCGCAACAACATCATTGAAAGGACATCTGCATACGGTTCTCCTTCTACCTTGCGCATAATTTCTTGCAGGGCTTCTTGGCTCATCTCACTAGCCGTTCCGTAGATCTGGATCCCAAAGCTAGAAGCATAATCGATAAACTTCTGTACTTTTTCTGCTTTTGGATCTTCGTGGATCCGGTAGATGAACGGCAGTTTCAGTCGCGTAAAGTGCTCCGCCACTGTTTCATTGGCAATCAGCATAAAGGACTCGATCATCCGCTCGGCAATTCCTCTTTGGCGAAGGACAATATCGACCGGTTTTCCTTCTTTATTGACCAGAATTTTAGCTTCATTGGTATCAAAATTGAGGGCTCCGCGACGAATCCGCATGCTCTCTAAAATACCATGCAAGGTGGCCATTTGATGAATACTTGGGACAATTTTCTTAAAGGTTTGAGCCTTTTCTTCGTCGCCTGCTAAGATATCATTGACGTCGCTATAGGTCATTCGGAAGGTTGTATTGATCACTGTTTGGGTAATGGTATGCTTGACGACCTTGCCATGTGGATCAATCTCCATGATGGCAGACTGGGTCAGGCGGTCCACATTCGGATTCAAAGAACAGATCCCATTGGAGAGACGCTCTGGCAACATGGGTACAACTCGGTCGGTCACATAGACAGAAGTCGCCCGATTTAGAGCTTCCTTGTCGAGTGCTGAACCTTCCTTAACGTAATAAGAAACATCTGCGATGTGAACACCCAGCTCAAAGTTGCCGTTCTTGAGTAGCTTGATATGGACCGCATCGTCCAAGTCTTTGGCATCTGCCCCATCAATGGTAAAGGTGATCTCCTCTCGCAGATCCAAGCGTCCCTCTAAATCCTTTTTAGATGGTGCATCTGGAACATTCTCAGCCTCTTTCAGCACTTCTTCTGGAAATTCTGAGACAATGTCCATGGATTCTAACACTTCCAAGACATCGATTCCTGGATCGGTTACATGACCGACCACATCCCGCACAGTCGCCACAAAATAATTGTGCTTGCGGCTCGGGTATTGATCAATTTCGACCTTGAGGATTTCGGTCCCTTCCAATTGGATGGCTGGCTTCTTCACATAGATCAGCTGGCTGATCTTTTGATTTTTCGAACGAATGTAGCCGGCATATTTACGCTTTTCCTCATCCAGAACGATTTGTCCAACTACCGTTTTAATGCTATGCTCCAAGACATCAATAATCTTAGCTTCTGCTGCCGTTCCCTTGTTTCGGTCTGCTACCTTGGTAATGACGATCTCAACGGTGTCCCCATCGATAGCGTGATTGACATCATTTCGACCAACAAAGAGGTCCTCTTCTTCACCTTCTAAACTGACAAAGCCAAAGCCATTTTTATGCGCATGAAAGATCCCCTTGAGGGTAATAGCTGGGGCCTTCTTTTGAGCCAAACGAAGAGAGCCATCATCTTCGAATTTCAACTCATGGCGGCGTTCCATCAGAGAGATGGTTTTGACCAAGTCACGGAAATCCTTAGACCCTTCCTTTCCTAGAGCTGCTGCCAGATCATTGATCTGGGCTTTGTCATGCTCTTGTAAATATTCTTTAATACTTGTTTTCATTGATTTATTTGCTGGTTATCCAGCCTCCTTTTTTCTATCTACTTGTGTCTTTGTTTTACAAAATAAAAATAGGCAAAGACATTGTCTGAGCCTATCTTATCTACTAGAAAGTACCATTAAGATCATCGCGATCAATAACCAAAAGAAGATCATAATAGCTGTTAAACGCTGCATCACGGCTTCAAACCCGCGGGCTTTTGAACGTTCAAACAAGTCATTTGAACTTGCGTCAAAGACGTTGCTCGATTGGTTTTTTGTTGGTTGCATAAAAATTGCGATAATAATCAATACTGATAATACTAGTAAAATAGTTGTTAATGCTCCGCTCATATTCAAAACTCCTTAAAATCTTCACTATTATACCATGAAAATCATTTTGATTCAATATGTAAGGTTACTTTTCTTTCCTTAGGACAATACTTCAAGACCTCGATCTTTTCGGGATGGGTTTTGGTATTTTTACTGGTCAAATAATTCTGACTCCCACAGCTGGTGCAGGTCAATTGAACTTTAATTCGCACGTACGTCTCTCACTTTCAAATACTTTCTAAATAAGAATAAGAGGAACATCAAATCGGTAAAGGCCAAAAGGGCTGTACCGTAAAATACCCAATGATAGCCAAAATGCATGAAAATACTCGATCCCATCATTGGCCCTAACACGCCACCTAAATAATAAAAGAGCTGGTTGTAGCTAAAGATCCGAGAAATCCCTTCAGGAGGGGTTAAACGATTCAATAATGCAGAAACTCCTGGTAGTAGGGCCCCTGTCCCGATCCCAAAGAGGAAGCGTAAGATTCCTAATTGTAGGGGTGTTTGCGCTTGGGCACAAAGGATATAGAGACAGCCACTATAAAGAAGGGCGATTAATAAGAGCCGGTGATTCCCAATTCGGTCTCCGAGTTTTCCCATCCAACCTGAAAAGAGCATACTAGAGACTCCCATAGCCGAAACAATCATCCCCGATACAAAGATCAGGTTATCTCTTTGTCCCAAAGCTCGCACATAAAGAGGCAGGATCGGAGAAATAGATTGGGCGATCATTTGAATGGTCATGCTGGTCAAAAAGAGGCCCAAGAGAATATCCTTCTGCTGAATGGACTTGAGCAACTGCCAACTGGATTTTTGTTCTTCTTTTGGAAGGGGCTCATACTCTTCCTCGATACCCCAGAAGGTTAAGAGGGAAACCAAAAATAAGAAGAAGCCGACCAAGAGAAAGACATTGCGCATTCCCAGATTTTCAGCAATGAGTCCCCCAATCAAAGGGCCCATCAAGGTTCCAGCCACGACACCGGTCGACAAGGTCCCTAGGGCATAGCCAGATTGGTCCTTGGGAACTTGACTAGCAATCAGGGCTGTACTATTGGGGACAAAGCCTGAAAAAACCCCATTGAGCAAGCGCAGGACCAAGAGCCAAAAGACGGACGGGACAAAGGCAATACCTCCCATGGTCAGCGTCATGGCAATAGAAGCTCTAAGCATCATAGGTTTTCGACCATAGCGGTCGGCTAAGCTCCCCCAGATGGGAGACATGATCGCAGAAGTTACAGAAGAACTTGCGACGGCAATCCCAGCATAAAAGGGAACAGCCTTGCCCGTAACACCCAACTCTTCCACAAAGAGGGCCATAAAAGGAACGACTAAAGAAAGGCTGGCTCCGATGAAAAAGCACCCGATCCAGGCAATATATAGATTTTTACGCCAATTGATTTCTCTTGTGATAAAATCATCTTCTTTCTAATTGTTTTAGGGCTGCATCTAATTGGACATAGAGGGCAGCAAGATCGCCATTATTGTCTAAGACCAGATCTGCATGGGCTCTTTTTTCATCTAGCGGCATTTGAGACGCGATGCGTTCTTGGGCCTGCAGTTCTGATAAGTGGTTGCGTTCCATCAGGCGCTTGAGCTGGGTTTCTTTTGATACAGCTACCAACCAGACAGATTCAAACCACTCGTCATAGTGCTGCTCGATTAAGAGAGGAATATCCATAAAAAAGAGATCGGATTGTGCAGCTTGTCTGTCTCTTACCTCAGCTAGAGCCTCACGAATAAGCCTTCCTTGGACGCGATTGGACCAGTCTCTTTCACTAGGGGCTGAAAAGATCCGCTGACCCAAAGCGACGCGATCCAACTCTCCTTCTTTGGTAAGGATCTCTCTACCAAAATGATCTACTAGGACACGGTAGAGGGCTCCTCCTGGTGCTTGCAAATCATGGACCACTCGATCAGCATCAATAACCGGATAGCCTTTTTCTCTCAAATAGGAGGTGACAGTGGATTTTCCTGAAGCAATCCCTCCTGTTAATCCGATGATTCTTGCCATCTAGTTCTCCTTTTGGCAGTGGGGGCAAAAATGGGTTCCGCGTCCCCCCAGCTGGATTTTCTCAATCGGTGTCCCGCAGCGCAAACAAGGCTGGCCTGTTTTCCCATAGACCTGGTGTTCTTCCTGCATGGTGCCATCCTCGCCAAAAGCATTGCTGTAGGAGCGAATGGTGGAGCCACCCTTTTCAACAGCTTGAGCAAGCACAGCAATCGTTTCTTTGCGAACGGCTTTGGCTTCTCTAGCAGTCAAGCTTTGACCCAAACGGGCTGGATGAACCTTGGCTCGATAAAGAACCTCATCCACATAAATATTGCCCAAACCAGCTACTAATTTTTGGTCTAAAAGAGCTGATTTAATGGGTTTCTTTGATTTTTTAAGAGCTGCTTGGAAGGCTGGTGCTTTAAAATCCGCTTCCGTCGGCTCTGGACCAATTTTTTTCGCCAAAAAATAGCTGTCGACAAGCTCAGGTACTAGGACTTCCATGGTCCCAAACTTGCGGACATCTTCATAGACCAGGGTGCTACCATCTGTAAAATGAAAGAAGACATGGGCATGCTTGCGAAGAGGAACCTCGTCTGGATAAAAGAAATACTTGCCTTCCATCCGCAAATGCGAGATGAGGACCAGATCCGTCAGATAAAATAAAAGGTATTTCCCACGGCGCCCCATGACCCGAATTTCTTGGCCTGGGAGATCTTGACGAAAAGTATCCAGATCCGTCTGAATCATCTTTGGATACTTTACTTCCACGGACTGGATGATTTTCCCAAGAATTAATTTCTCAAGACCGCGTCGAACCGTCTCTACTTCTGGTAATTCAGGCATAGCTTCTCCTTCTCTAAAAACAAGAAGCAGGCTTCTGCCCACCTCTTCTTAATATTCTTTTTCGTTGTATCCGAAATCAGCTAGGTCTAATTTCTTATCCCGCCAATTTTTCTTGACCTTGACCCAGGTTTCTAGGAAGACTTTGTCCCCTAGCATGAGCTCGATATCCTTACGCGCAAGGGTTCCAATCTTCTTGAGCATGGCGCCACCTTTTCCGATGACAATGCCTTTTTGGCTATCGCGCTCGACCATGATGGTTGCACGGATATGAACCTTATCTGTCTCCTCATCCCGCTTCATAGAATCCACTACTACTGCCACAGAGTGGGGAATTTCTTCCCGCGTCAAGTGCAAGACCTTTTCACGGATCATTTCAGAGACCAAGAAGCGCTCTGGGTGGTCAGTGATTTGGTCAGCAGGGAAATATTGAAAACCTTCTTCTAAGTTTTCACTTAAAATATCAATCAAACGCGAAACATTGTTTCCTTGAAGGGCTGAAATCGGCACGATTTCCTTGAAATCCATCTGACTACGGAAGTCATCGATTTGCGCCAAGAGTTGGTCAGGGTGCACCTTGTCGATCTTGTTGACCACCAGAATAACCGGCACCTTAGCAGCCTTGAGGCGCTCGATGATCATGTCATCGCCCTTCCCACGTGGCTCATCTGCTGGCACCATAAAGAGAACGGTATCGACTTCTCGAAGGGTGCTATAGGCCGACTCCACCATGAAGTCTCCAAGCGCTGTCTTGGGTTTGTGAATCCCTGGGGTATCGATAAAGACGATCTGTTCCTTATCGGTCGTGTAGATTCCCATAATCTTGTTGCGCGTTGTCTGCGCCTTGTCACTCATGATGGCAATTTTTTGCCCCATGACGTGGTTCAAAAAAGTTGACTTCCCAACATTGGGACGTCCTAAAATGGCTACAAAGCCTGATTTAAATGTCATATTATCCTTTCACGAGGGCATACTCCCTCTTATCCAAATACCAAAGCCCAGAATTTGGGCACAAAAATCACCAGTCCTGTTAGTAGGGCAAAGCCTGATACGACGAGGACTGCTCCAGCCGCCATGTCTTTGGCATTCTTTGCCAACATGGAGAAATGGTAGTTACTAGCTAGATCCACCACATTTTCAATGGCTGAATTCATAATTTCAAAAGCAATCACCAAGGTGATGCTGAGCAACAAAAAGAGCCACTCTGTCGCAGAAATCCTAAATACCAAACCAGCAAGAATTGCTACAAGGGCTGATAAGGCATGTTTGCGCATATTGCGCTCTTCTTTGATCGAAGTAAAAATTCCTGTTATCGCAAACTCCAGGCTTGAAGTGAAGTCCCGATTTTTCCATTTTCGCTTATTGTCTTGTGAGTCCATAGGCTGTCAAAATCTCTTCCTGTAAGCCAAACATTTCCTTTTCTTCTTCCGGCGTATAATGATCATAGCCATTAATGTGAAGAAAACCATGCACTGCTAAAAATCCCATTTCGCGCTCAAAACTGTGGCCATATTCTTCGGCTTGCTCACGCGCCTTATCAATTGAAATAAAGAGCTCACCAATATAGGTATCGAATTCAGCCATCATCTCTGCCAATTCTGGATTTTCTGCAAGGTCTTCCTCGTCAAAAGAAATCTCCATCTCTGGCTTGTATTCTAAACTGATGACATCCGTCGGACGATCCGTATCACGGTATTCAAGATTTAGTTCATGACTGCGTTCATTGGTTACAAAAGTCACAGCCATTTCCTTGTCTTCTTTCCCAATTTTTTGAGCAGCAAATTCTAAAATTTCTTGCGTTTGTTTTAAGATTTCGTCAGAGACTTGACCAGTCTCATCTACCATTTCAATATACATCTGGATCACCTCACTATTATCACTTTATTATATCACAAAAACCAGCCTATATACTAGATACAGGCTGGTTTTCAATCTTTTTCTTTGCAGGACAATCTTACACCACTGTTTGCTGGATGGCATTCATCTGGGCATAGATCCCGCCTTGTGCAACCAGTTCCTCGTGTCTACCACGTTCCACAATGCGTCCTTCGGATAAGACTAAGATCTGATCCGCATCTTGAATAGTGGACAAGCGATGGGCAATGATAAAGGTGGTCCGGCCCTTTTGCAGGACTGCCATAGCCTTCTGGATGATTTCTTCTGTTTCCGTATCGATGTGAGAGGTAGCCTCATCCAAAATCAGAATTTGCGGATTCATATAGAGCGTCCGCGCAAAGGAAATCAATTGGCGCTCACCACTTGAAAAGGCGGATCCTTTTTCTACGACTGGATGGTCGATTCCCTTTTCAAGGCGCTCTACAAAGGGCCAAGCCCCGACTTTTTTCAAGGCATCTTTGACCGCATCCCGATCAATGTGATCCTGACTCATAGCTACATTACTAGCTATGGTTCCTGTAAATAGATAAGGATCCTGCAGAACAATCCCCATATGGCTGCGTAAGCTCTCACGAGAGACTTGGCGAATATCTTGACCATCAATCAAAATCGCTCCTTCTTGAGGATCATAAAAACGATAGAGCAGGTTCATAATGGAAGACTTACCTGATCCAGTATGGCCCACAAGAGCGATGGTTTGACCTGGACTAGCCTGAAAGGCAATATCCCGCAGAACTGGCTTGCCTTCTTCATAGGCAAATTGAACGTCGTCAAACACGACTTCTGCCTTTTCTATCTTCAGTTCCGATGCACCATCGGCCTCTAAGGGTTGGTCTAAGAAAGCAAGGACGCGGCTCCCCGTTTCTAAGGATCGCCGAATATTTGGGAATTGACGACTGAGATTGGCCATGAGATCAAATAGATTAATGACATAGTTAATATTGATAAATAAGAAACCAGCCGTCACACCGATATTACCCTGTAGGAAAGAAATCCCAGCTATAGTCAAAATGCCTGCAATCACTAAAAACTTGAGCAATTCCGTCAAGGTCCAAGAAGCAATAGAATCGGCTAAGAGGATTCGATCATTGGCTCCTAACATCTTCTGGGTAGTGGCTTCAAACTCCTCTACCACACCAGGCTCTTGATGATAGAGCTGAATCATACTGGCACCATGCAAGAGTTCATTGACCTGGGTATTGACCTCGCTTCGCGCATCAAAGAAATCCTTCATCGGCTGGTCCGTCATGACCTTGTAGAGATACTGAATCCCATAGAAAATTGGAAAGACCAAACACAAGAGAAGGCCCATCATAGGACTTAGGTAAAAGAGAATCCCTAGGATAAAGAGAAAGCGAACCAAATAAATGACTAAAATCATACAAGAGTTATAAAACTGGGTCCGCAAGGTCTCCGTATCATTGACAATTCTTGTCGCGATCTTCCCAGCCGGTTTATCATCAAAATAAGAAATAGGCAGCCCTTGCATGACTTGAAAGGCTTGATCTCTCAGACTAGCGGTTACTTGATTACTTCCATGTAGCAAGATCCGATTTCCCATGTAGCTAATCAGCTGCCCCAGGCTCAAGACCAAGAGATAAAATCCTCCCATCTGAAGCAAGTCACCTTGCCCGCCACCGTGGGTCAGTGCGGTCAAAGGCCCATCGATCATCTTTTGGAGAAGAAAGGGTGACAATTCAGAAAAAATGGTGGCTAGTAAGAGGCAAATAAAGCCAGCAAGAAAGACAGTTGGATAAAGCGTGATCCTAGATAATAATCGTTTCAAAACTTTCATCTTATTCTCCTTCCTGTTTTTGTTGCCGTTGGTATTGTTCATAATACCAGCCTTCTTGAGCCAATAAATCACTAGCTCTGCCTTCTTCTACAATCTGTCCTTGATCCAAGACGATGATCCAATCCGCCTGATGAACAGCAGACAAGCGATGAGAAACAATAATGGTCGTCTTGTCTTTTCGTTCCTTTTGAAGCGTGTCAATAATGGCCTGTTCAGTCTTAGCATCTACTGCCGAAAGGGAATCATCTAACAGCAAGAGCTCTGCATCTCTTAAGAAGGCACGTGCCAGAGAAATCCGTTGTTTTTGACCTCCTGATACAGAGACCCCTTTCTCACCGATCAGGGTGTCCATTCCCTGAGACATCCGCTCGAGATCATCCGCAAAAGCAGCTTGGGCTACTGCTTCCACCAAGTCATCTTGGCTGGCTCCTTTTTTACCAAGCGCTATATTCTCACGGATAGACTTGGAGAATAAAATATGTTCTTGGGAAACATAGCCAATTTTTTCTTCGATGGAGTGTCGGTTGTAGTCCACGATCGGTTGCTGGTTGACCAAAAACTCTCCCTCACCAACTGGGTACTGCCGCAAGAATTGTCGAACCAGGGTAGTCTTTCCTGCACCGGTACGACCAACAATCCCAACCGTCTGTCCTTTCTGAATAGTCCAATCAATGCCTGACAGGCTCTTTCGCTCAGCACCAGGATAGCTGAAAGAATAGTCCTTAAACTGCACCAAATCAATCTGTTCTAGGTAGTGAGAACCATCTGGCTCCAGATCATCCGTTTCATCAATCACTTCTTTTAATTTTTTATAGGACATTTGCCCTGTCTGGTAGACCAAGATCAGGTCCGCCATCATCCACATAGGCTCAATTAAAAAGACCAAATACAGCTGTAAAGCCAATAATTTCCCAAGACTCAATTGCCCGCTTGCCAGGGACTGGCCTCCAAATAGCAGGAGCAAGACTGTCGAGAATCCAATAAACAACAGAGCTAAAGGTCCAAAAGAATACTGGATAGAAGCAATTTTGTCTCCTGTTTTGGAGAGACTGGCTGTTTTCTTCTGAAACTGTTTGACCTGCTGATCCCGCCTACTATAGGCCCGCATGACACGGATCCCTTCGATGGACTCCAAGACCTCATCGTTCAACTGAGCGACCGCTTCCCGGTTCTGCTCAACATACTCCTCCTGCTTTCTACTTAAAAAATAGGTAGAGACGACCAGGAAGATCATGGGAATAAAGGAAATCAAGGTTAATTGCCAAGAAATGAAAAACATGGTCGGAATAATAAAGGCAAACAAGCCACCGCCAAACAGGAGCACCATCATCCCGTAACCCGCCATATCAGCCATCCCATCCACATCTGTCGTAAAGCGCGTCAAGAGGTCCCCTGAACGGAATTTCTCAAAAAAGGGACGCCGCATAGCTACTAGCTTACGAAAAGCTTGTCCCTGAAGGGTCGCCTTGAAATGGACTGACGACTGAAAGAGTCGCAACTGCCAATAAAAAGCCGTTAGGTAATTGAGGAGAGCTGATCCTACCAAGAGGACCATATCCCATACAAAGTTGGATTGCGTCAGCGTCCGCTGACTCAAATGATCCACTAAGCGCTGGATGACTTGCGTCGGGATCAATAAGGTGTAATCATAAAGAATCAGGACCATAGCGATCTTCACATATCGCCACTTGCGTTCCCTGATATACTCCCAAATAGCTCTGATCATATATTCTCCTTTTCAAAATGGCACAGAAAAACCCAAGCAAGGAGCTGAGTACGTGCTCAGTCCACACTTGGGCCTTCTGATGCCTATCACCAATTCAGTTAAGGCAGGTAAAAATGCATACAAAAAACCCAAGACAAACTCCTCCATCTTGGGTTCCATTTATAGTTTACATCGAACTCAACTGAGATTGGAGAAGCTGTGTATTCAATTGTGTCATCAAAACATCTACTTTGTTCATGATGGTTTTCTCCTTTCTCTTTGTTGTTCTAACTTTACCACGGATTTCCTTGCTTGTCAACGTTTTTTTGAAAATTGTTGAAAAAACTGGACTTTTAAAGATGGACTCGCAAAAAAAGAAGCCTAGACCCTCTCTAAGCTTCCCTCTTCTGCTATGCTAGTTGCCGGGATTGAACCGGCGACCTCATCCTTACCATGGATGCGCTCTACCGACTGAGCTAAACCAGCAGTACCTATCTACTATATCATGGAGATAGGTCTTTTGTCAATATCCTGACTCATTTTTCTGCCAAATATTCTTCCTTAGTGAGGACATAATGAACTCTCGTCACCATTCTCCCTTCTTCATGCAAGTCTAGCATCGCGTAGGGCTCCTCGTGAGAATATTTCATCCCTGATTTGGCCATCACCCGTCCAGAAGCTGGGTTGTCCTGATCATGAACAGCAATGAGCTTGTTCATCCCTAACTCTTCAAAAGCCAGGCCAATGACTGCCTTGGTAGCCTCTGTCGCTAGTCCCTGGTTCCAATAATTTTTATTCAGAACATAGCCGATACTCCCCTTTTTCAGACAAAGATCTAAATTTAGTAAATCAATCGTCCCGATAAATTTTCTATTCTCTTTCAGCTCGATCCCCCATCTTCCAAGTGGGCTCGCTAGATAAAGAAGGGCAATGTTATTACGCGTTTCTTCCAGACTTTGATTGGTTGGAAACGTATAGCGCGTAACGGTTTCATCAGAAGCGTACTCAAACATAGCCGGTGCATCTTCAAGAGTGACCGGACGCAAGCGCAAACGCTCCGTCTCCACTTCACGATAAGCTGCTAACTTCACATATAGATTTTCCATTTGACTCTCCTTCTTTAGGGTTTAGTTTAGCAGATAACATAAAAGAAGGCAAGCTCAAATTTTTCTTGCATTTTCACCCACTTTTCTATACAATAAAATCAATTAAAACAATCGGATAAGGAGTAAAAAGGTCATTGAGTCAAGAGAGCCATCTCACACCAATGGCCTTTTTACACCTAAATCTGAGCAAGGAGGCAAAAATGCTCATTGGAATTCCTAAAGAAATTAAAAACAACGAAAATCGGGTCGGTTTGACACCTGCAGGTGTACAAAGCTTGGTGAAGAAAGGTCATCACGTTTTGGTAGAAACAAATGCTGGACTTGGTTCTGGCTTTGCGGATGAAGATTATACTAAGCAAGGGGCAACCATCGTTGCAACTGCTGCAGAAGCTTGGGCAGCTGAGATGGTGGTCAAAGTCAAAGAACCCCTCGCTGAAGAATATGGCTTCCTTCGCGAAGACCTCTTGCTCTTCACCTACTTGCATATGGCTGCCGCACCTGAATTAGCAGATGCTATGGTCGCAGCTAAAACAACTGGGGTGGCCTACGAAACGGTGCGTGACCTTGATGGACAATTGCCTCTCTTGGTGCCAATGAGTGAGGTTGCTGGACGGATGGCCGTGCAAATCGGTGCTCACTTCCTGACCAAACAAGAAGGTGGATCAGGAGTCCTCCTAGGTGGGGTACCAGGTGTTCCCAAAGGAAAAGTCACCATCATCGGTGGCGGGGTCGTTGGAACCCACGCGGCTCGTATCGCCCTTGGACTTGGTGCCCAAGTGACCATCTTAGATATCAGTGCTAAGCGTTTGGCAGTTCTGGAAGATGTCTTTGGTCACCAAATCCAAACCCTTATGTCCAATCCATTTAACATTGAAGCCAGCGTCCGTGATGCCGATGTTGTCATCGGTGCTGTCTTGATTCCTGGTGCTAAAGCTCCTAAATTAGTGACAGACGATATGGTCAAACAAATGCGTCCCGGTTCAGTTATCGTCGATGTGGCCGTTGACCAAGGTGGTGTTATCGAAACAGCAGACCGTGTCACAACACATACGGAGCCAGTTTACGAAAAACATGGCGTGCTCCACTATGCTGTAGCCAATATTCCAGGCGCCGTCGCTCGTACCTCTACTATCGCCCTTACCAATGTGACCCTTCCTTATGTCGAATCCCTAGCTGACAATGGCTTCCACAAGGCAATTGCCCTCGACGAAGGCCTGCGCCAAGGGGTCACCACTTACCAAGGTCACATCACAAGCCAACCTGTTGCTACCGGTTTAGAGCGTGACTTCACACCAATTGATGAATTGGTTTAAACAATCATATATTTAAAGAATTATCATCGAAAAAAATAAGCAACTTATTTTTTCATCTGAACTAATTAAAAAAGTTTTGGAAAAAACAAGTTGTTTTGAGTTTTTTTAATCATTTTCAGAGACTTTCCGCCGTGAGAAAAGTGCCTGAAACAATTAAGTTTCAAGCACTCGGAATAATTGAGACCTTAGGCTCAATTATTAGTCATGGAACTTCTTGGATTGCTGAAAT
>NZ_KV794425.1:0-16741 GCF_001808745.1 Streptococcus sp. HMSC057G03 | reverse complement strand
TCATCCACTGGATAATTTCACCTAACGTCCGTTCTCACCTAAGGAAAGGCTAGGAGATGATTTTATCGTCAATTTAAGGCAAAGATCCTCTGATCTTTGCCTTTTTATTCTGCTTCTTCTTCCACATCCGGTTTTTCTTTGAGCACTGGATTTGGTATTGGCTCGTAGGCCCGGATAATCTCTGCTACTACCGGATGTCGAACGACATCCTTGGCAGAGAAATGCACAAAGTCAATTTGAGAAATGTTCTTCAATTTCTCCTGAGCATCAATCAATCCGGATTTCACATTTCGCGGAAGGTCGATCTGGCTGGTATCCCCATTAACAATCATCTTGGAATTAAAACCAAGACGGGTCAAAAACATCTTCATCTGCATGATGGTGGTATTTTGCGCTTCATCGAGAATGACAAAGGCATCATCCAAGGTCCGGCCCCGCATATAAGCTAAGGGAGCTATCTCGATAATCTCGCGCTCCATCATCCGAGTTGTTTGGTCCTTGCCCAAGATTTGATAGAGGGCATCATAGACCGGACGGAGATAAGGGTCTACTTTTTCTTTGAGATCTCCTGGAAGGAAACCAAGGCTTTCTCCGGCTTCCACAGCTGGACGAGTCAAAATGATTCGCTTAACCTGACCACGCTTGAGGGCGGTCACGGCCAAGGTCACAGCTAGGAAGGTTTTCCCAGTCCCCGCTGGTCCGATTCCAAAGGTGACATCATGATTTTTGACACTATCGACATAAATCTTTTGACCCAGCGTTTTAACCCGAATGGGCTTGCCGTAACTATCCTTGATAATCTCTTCTTCATAGAGAGCGATGAACTTATCCAATTCCCCATTTCTCACCATGGTAATGGCGGTCACCACATCTGGCGTTCCAATGGTCATGCCACGGTTGACGAGGACCAAGAGAGCCTGGATGACCTGACGAACCTGCTCGCAGTTTTCCTCTTCCCCAATGATTTGGACGATTTCTGTCCGGGCATGAATAGTCACCCCAAATTCTTGCTCCATCAAACGGAGATGGCGTTCGTTGGATCCAAACAAATGAAAGAGATCGTCTGGATGCGTTAATGTAATTTCAACTGAATGTTCTTGCAAATAAAGAACCTCTCTACCTGTGTTTTTCTATTATTATAACAAAGAGGTCGAGAAAAAACCATCCTCGACCTGTCCTTTTCTAATGGGCTTGGTATTCTTCCCAAATCGCATCAAAATCGCTAAGATTAAATGAAAAGCTGGCATGCTCTTCTAGATAGCGACTGACTTCGTCGAAGTCATCTGTATGCTTGGGAAAAGCGGACTCATGAAATGCAAGATCCGCTAAAATGGCCTTAGGAGCATTGCTTTTAGGATTGCGCTCCGTCATCAGCCAAGTATAAAACGATTTTCGCATAAGCCTCCTCTTAGATCAACTCTGTTCCAAATTGGTCTTGCTTGATTTTTTTAGCCTTCATCAGCCCACCCAAAGCCTTTTTGAACTGCCCTTTTGAAATCCCAAAAGTTGCCTTGATCTCTTCTGGAGATGACTTATCATTCAAAGTCATAAAGCCTCCATTGGCTTCCAAATAGGTCAAAATCATTTGGGCATCGTTTTCCAACATTTCAAAGGAGCGTGGCTTCAGTGACAAGTTCAAGGTCCGATCTACCTCACGGAATCCAATGACCCGGGCATCTAGAACTTGTCCCAAGCGTGGTTCTGCGTAGCGCTCACTCGGATGAATAAAGCCCAGCATATTGTTCTCTGGAAGGTAAACAAAAGTCCCAGACAATTTCAAGCGATAGACAATAGCTGGCCAGTTTTGGTTTTGCATATTGTTGTAGGCTGGACGAGCCAAACGCTGGAAATCTTCCTGATAGGCTAAGATCCCCCAGATCCGGTCTTTTTTATCGACTTCCAAGCGGACAAAGAGTTTATCGTCTTTCTTCGGCCATAGGTCTTTGATCTCTGGTAGGATATCTAGTGAGACAACAATCTGCTTATCTGGAAGCCCTGTATCCACAAAGACTCCCAGATCCTTGCGCACTTCTGTGACCGTCCCCCAGCCAAAGCTTTCTTGAGTTGCAGTGACTTCAAGTGTCGTGAGTCGGAGCTTTTGCTTCATATCGGTATAGGCAAAGCCCTTGACACTTTCTCCGACTTGATGCGGGCCTTCTGCTTTATCAAGTGCGTAGGTTTGGCCATCTTTTTGAACAAAATAGAAGCGATCATTTTCATCAATGACCATTCCCATGATGTAGCTTGCTAGATTCGTATTCATGTTTCCCTCTTTCCTCTTGCCTCTTCACAAGAATGATGGAAATAAAACCCAGCCAGCAGTGCCAACTGAGTCTTTCTTTCCGGTAGTGGTTGAGATGGATTAAACTTCCATCAATTCTTTTTCTTTGTGAGCTGTCATTTCATCTACATGTTTGACCGCATCATCCGTTACTTTTTGGATCTCTTTTTCAAGACCTTTCAATTCATCTTCTGTGATTTCTTTTGCTTTTTCTTGTTTCTTCGCTTCGTCCATAGCATCACGGCGGATGTTACGGATCGCTACCTTAGCATTTTCACCTACTTTTTTCACTTCTTTTGCCAAGTCACGACGAGTTTCTTCTGTCAAAGCTGGGATGACCAAGCGGATAACAGATCCATCATTGGCTGGAGTGATACCAAGGTCAGATGCATTGATGCTGTGCTCGATGTCTTTCAAAGATGATTTATCAAATGGTGTGATCAACAAGACACGCGCTTCTGGAATCGTGATAGATGCCAATTGATTCAATGGGGTTTCTACTCCATAGTATTCTACGAAAATACGATCCAAAAGACTTGCATTTGCTCGTCCAGCACGGATGCTACCAAATTCACGTCCCAAACTTTGGTGAGACTGGGTCATTCTTTCTTTTGCTTTTTCTACAATTGGGTTTGCCATAATCTTCCTCTATTTTCTATTATTTTTCTACGTTATTCGATACGGTTGTACCGATATTTTCACCAAAGACAACTCGTTTGATATTGCCTGGTTCATTCATATTGAAGACAACCAAGTCAATGTCGTTGTCCATGGAGAGAGTGGAGGCTGTTGAGTCCATAATGCGAAGACCTTTGTTGATCACATCACGGTGGGTCAATTCCTCAAATTTGACAGCTGAAGCATCTTTTTTCGGATCAGCATTGTAAACACCATCCACCCCATTTTTAGCCATGAGGATGGCATCTGCTTCAATCTCAGCTGCACGAAGGGCTGCAGTCGTATCTGTTGAGAAGTATGGAGAACCGATCCCTGCACCAAAGATCACGATTCGATCTTTTTCAAGGTGACGAAGGGCACGACCACGAATATAAGGTTCTGCGACTTGTTGCATGGCAATCGCTGTTTGAACACGGGTATCCACGCCAACTTGTTGAAGCGAATCAGCCATCACAAGGGCGTTCATGACGGTACCGAGCATGCCTGTGTAGTCTGCTTGGACACGATCCATCCCTGCTTCAGCAGCAGGTTCTCCACGCCAAAGGTTTCCACCACCGATAACCAAGGCAATTTCAATTCCAAGTTCGTGAACTTCCTTGATTTCTTGCGCCATATTTTGGACAGTTTTGATATCGATTCCGACACCACGTTCGCCAGCAAGGGCTTCACCAGATAGCTTGATTAAGATACGTTTATACTTAGGTTCTACCATTTTCTCTCTCCTTTTTTGATCTGTATTATTTTACCATAAATTACGTTTTTTATATAGTCATATCCATCAAAATTTTCTTTTTTCCATCCGATTAGTTTTACCAACTGTAGCAAATAAAAATGGCGTACAAAAAAAGCTACCCGAAGGTAGCTTTTCATTTCAATTAAAGTGAGTTAACATCCACTTTGATACCAGGACCTTGAGTTGTAGTCAAAGTCAAGCTAGTTACGTAAGTACCTTTAGCTGTAGCTGGTTTTGCTTTTTGGATTGTGTCGTTGAAAGCTTTAAAGTTTTCAACCAATTTAGTATCATCGAATGAAACTTTACCGATGATCGCTTGAACGATACCTGCTTTATCAGCACGGTAAGTGATTTTACCACCTTTAGACTCTTCAACTGCTTTCGCAACATCCATTGTTACTGTACCAGTTTTAGGGTTTGGCATCAAGTTACGAGGTCCAAGGACACGTCCAAGACGTCCAACAAGAGCCATCATATCTGGTGTAGCGATAACTACGTCGAAGTCCAACCAACCATCGTTGATTTTCGCAACAAGGTCATCTTCACCTACGAAGTCTGCACCAGCAGCTTTTGCTTCTTCAGCTTTTGCACCACGTGCAAATACAAGTACGCGAGCTGTTTTACCAGTTCCGTTTGGCAATACCATTGCACCACGGATTTGTTGGTCAGCTTTTTTCACGTCGATGTTCAAGTTGTATGCAACTTCTACAGTTGCGTCAAATTTTGCAAAGTTAGTTTCTTTTGCAAGAGCTACAGCTTCTTCTACGCTGTAGACTTTTGTGCTGTCGATTTTTTCAAGAGCAGCACGAAGTTGTTTGCTTTTTTTAGCCATTTTATCTTTCTCCTTGTAATGTGGTCATATCGATTTTCATCTCCCACGTCACTCGTCATTTGATCAAGTGTATTGCGGGCAAATAGGATTGTTACAATTAGTCAGTAACAGTGAATCCCATAGAACGAGCAGTACCTTCGATCATACGCATTGCAGACTCAATGTTTGCAGCGTTCAAATCTGGCATCTTAGTTTCAGCGATTTGTTGTACTTGTGCACGAGTTACAGTTGCAACTTTCGTTTTGTTCGGTGTACCTGAACCTTTTTCAACACCTGCAGCTTTTTTCAAAAGAACAGCAGCTGGTGGTGTTTTTGTAACGAAATCGAATGATTTGTCTTCATAAACAGTGATAACAACTGGGATGATCATACCAGCTTGATCAGCTGTACGAGCGTTAAACTCTTTAGTGAATCCCATGATGTTGATACCTGCTTGACCAAGCGCTGGACCAACCGGTGGAGCTGGAGTAGCTTTACCAGCAGGGATTTGCAATTTTACAAGTTTTTCGACTTTTTTAGCCATTTCTTAAATCCTCCTTTGTGGTTTTGGCGGTAATTACAGATTTTTACCTCCCACAAGTATGCTTTGTGCATACCTTTCTATTATACACGATTTCTCATTTTTTGCAAGAAAAAATTAAAATATAGTAAACTTTTTTTTCGTTTTATGATAGAATGAAGCTATGTTAATCAAAGTTGCTTCTGTATTATTTATTTTTTTAACGCTGATTCTGAGCGGCATCATTGTTCACCTCTTTAAGCTTCAGAAAAGAGGATGGCGATCGACCGATATTGCCTTTCCTTTATTTGCCCTAGAGTACTACCTGATCTCAGACAGCGCCTTTTATCACAGCCTCTTGCCGCTGCTAGCTTTAAGCCTTTCGCTTTTAGCTTTGGGGCTAACGATTTATTTCTTAAAAAAGAAAAAGTGTTTTTATTACCCTAGATTTATCAAATACTTCTGGCGTGCTGGATTTCTAGTTACCTTCTTACTCTATCTGATCTTAACAGCTAGTTTGTTTATTTAATACCAAAATGAGGCTGGGACAAAAGTCCTAGCCTCTCAGTTGTCTTTGAATTGTCGAGCAAGACGCAGCGGTTGAGTGGGCTCTACTACGCTGATTTCATCAGCTGTTACAGCCCTACACAACTGTGCGGAGGTGGGACGACGAAATCGAATTCTAACGAATGACCGATTTCTGTCCCACTCTCTTTCTTTTATTTCTTCCGATGAAAGAACCAGCCCACTAACTTCTTAAATACTTGAATTAAGACGAGAGCGAGAGCCGCCATGATGGCGCAGATAAGCAGCGTTTGAAGTCTCAAGGGGCTCATGTTAAAGAATTTACCTAGGATACTACTTGAAACCAGAAAAGCTAGGATATTTCCTAGGAGAACCAGTCTTTTGTAGTGATTGAGAGGCTGGGATTCTTGGTAGATGATGGTAAAACCGACAAAGGCCATCAAGCAGATGGCTGCACTCGAGAGCTCTTCCGATTTCATACCAAATGCTGAAGAGAGCAAAATCAGACTAAAGATCAGTATAAAATCCGTCAAGGCAGCAGGCAGTGCATTTTTAAAGACCGTTTCGATAAAGCGCCCCTTGATGCGCTCGCTATTGGGCTCAAGCGCCAGGAAGAATCCTGGAATCCCAATTGTAAAACCACTGATCAAAGACATCTGCGACGGCATGATGGGATAGGTAAAGGCTAAGAGCGTCACTGAGATAGCCAACAAAATGGAGAAGATATTCTTGATCAAAAAGAGACTAGCTGATCGCTGAATATTATTGACCACCCGCCGACCTTCTGCCACGATAGACGGCATCTTCCCAAAGTCAGAATCCAGTAAGACCACTTGCGCCATCTTTTTGGTCGCATCATTTCCAGATTCCATCGCAATACTACAATCCGCTGTTTTTAAGGCTAAAATATCGTTAACACCATCTCCGGTCATAGCGACCTTGTGTCCTTTTGCCTGCAAGCCTTCTACAAGGCTTTTCTTTTGCTCTGGGGTCACCCGACCAAAGACTGTATACTGGTTCGCAGCTTGGTGCAAGTCTTCTTCCGTCAGTAAGGTTCTGGCATCGATCAAGTCTTCTGCTCCTTCAATGCCTGCTTTTTGTGCAATAGCTGAGACGGTAGCAGGGTTGTCCCCTGAAATGACCTTAATGGTTACACCTTGTTCTTTAAAGTAGGCAAATGTTTCTTTGGCATTTTTTCTCAAAGGATTGGAGAGAATAATCCAGGCTACTAAATCTACAGGAGCCTCTAACGTCTCTCTAAGGTCTTCTCCCCTATATTTCCCAAAGGCCAAGACCCGATTACCTGCCTGCGTAGCTGGGGCAATCTCTTTTTCAAGCTCAGAGAAGCCTTCTCTTAAGACAAATTCTGGTGCGCCTAATACATAGATCCCCGATTCAAAGGCAATGGCCCCATACTTTTTCTTAGACGTAAAGGGCAGTATTTCAAGAGGCTTCCAAGGACGGCTGACTGGCATCTTGTGGAATTTTCGGATCGCATCCATGGTATCGTTTTGATCCATACTAGCTTCTACATACTGAGCTAGAGCTTCCAAGTCTTGAGCGTCTTTTGCCGGACGAATCTCTGTCACTTCCATACCAGGCTCTGTAATAGTCCCTGTCTTATCGACACAAAGGACATCCACGCGCGATAAGGTCTCAATCCCCTTCATACTATTGAGCAGGACCTTTTCCTTAGCCAATCTGACAGCACCCAGAGCCAGCGCCAAGGTCATCAAGAGATACAAGCCTTCTGGAATCATCCCGATCAAGGCCCCGACTGTTGAAGTCACACTGAGCTTGAGACTATCGCCTAGGCTGATATAGCTGCGAAGAAAAAGGAGCGAACCTAGCGGAATGATGAGAAGGCCGATGATCCCCACGATTCGGTTGACCGCATGGACCATATCAGACTCCTCATGAGACTTGACCTGCTTGGCTTCCAGGCTCAATTGGTTGATATAGGAGTCGTTCCCAACTTTTTCCAATCGCGCTAGTCCTTGGCCAGCGATCACAAAACTACCTGACATGAGCGCATCTTGCGCTCCTTTTTTGACCTCATCGGCTTCACCGGTCAATTGCGACTCATCGACTTTTAGCTCGCCCTCCAGCAAGACCCCATCCGCATAGATCTGATCTCCAGCTTGAAAGCGAACCAGATCGCCCTCCACCAGCTGATCGATCGGTAGAGCGACTTCTTTTCCTTCTCGAAGAACGTTCGCCTCACTCATATGCAGAAATTGCATCTGACGCAAGATCCGTCTAGAGCGGACTTCCTGCACAATTCCTACCAAGGAGTTGACCACGACGACCGGGACAAACAAGAGATTGTTCCAAGACTTCACTGCTACCAGCAAGACCGCCAATACCAGGAAAATCAGATTAAAGTAAGTAAAGACATTGTCTCGAATGATCTGCCCTACACTTTTTTCTGTCTTAATCGTGACCTTATTTTGCTTGCCCTCTTGGATCTTTTTCGCTACTTCTTCCTGACTGAGTCCTTCTAATCTAACCATTGCTTTCCTCACTCATGTATTTCCAAGGGCAATCCTTCTGGATCGAAGAAAAATGCCATCTTCTTGCCATCAAAATCATCATAGCGAAGGCCTGTATTCTCAATACCTAGCTGATCCAATCTAGCTAGATAGGTCTCTACATCGTCCACTTGAAAGGCCAGATGACGCAGTCCCGCATGCTCGGGCAAGGGGAGCTTAGGCCGTTCTGGGGCCGTCGGTTTGATAAAGAGTTCTAAAGTCAGCTGACCCTGACGGAGATTGATCAAGATATCTCCGCGTTCGGGACGGTCATACTCACTGACAATCGCAAAGCCCAACTGGTCCACATAAAAATGCAGCATAGCGTCGCGATCCCGTCCAATGATGGCAATATGATGAATCGTGTCTAACTTCATCTGGTCCTACTTTCTATTTTCTATAAAAAGAAAAGGGAGTGGGACATATGCCCTTTTTCCCTATCCTTATGATTGTTGCAATACTTTTCGAGGCTTGGTTCCTTCAGCTGGTCCAATCACACCCGCTGCTTCCAACTCTTCCATGAGGCGAGTCGCTCGGTTAAAACCAACCGATAAACGGCGCTGGATCATCGAAGCACTGGCTTTTTGGGTCTCGATGACGAGTGCCTTGGCCTCTTCAAAGAGAGGATCACCCTCGTCGGAGCTACCCATGCCTCCATCAAAGTCTGACTCGGATACTTCGCCTGGATCAAAGGCATCATCATAATCGGCTTCTGCCTGCTCTTTGACAAAGTTGACAATCCGCTCCACATCGTCATCTGAGATAAAGGATCCTTGTAGACGGATTGGGTGGTTTTCATCGATCGGTTTAAAGAGCATGTCCCCACGACCGAGCAGTTTCTCTGCGCCATTTTCATCCAAGATGGTCCGTGAGTCGGTTCCAGATGATACCGCAAAAGCGACACGTGAAGGCACATTGGCCTTAATCAAACCTGAGATAACGTCAACCGATGGCCGCTGAGTCGCAAGGATCATGTGGATCCCCGCCGCACGCGCCTTTTGTCCAAGGCGAATAATAGCATCTTCCACTTCTTTACTTGCGACCATCATCAAGTCTGCTAACTCGTCGACAATGACCACGATCAAAGGAAGGGGCACTTGCTTCATCTCAGACTGGGCATTGTACTCAGCCACCTTGGCATTAAAGCCAGCAATATTGCGAGCACCCACTTTCGAGAAGAGCTCGTAGCGATTTTCCATCTCGTCAACGACCTTCTGCAGGGCTCGACTGGCCTTACGTGGGTTGGTCACCACAGGAATCAAGAGGTGAGGAATATCATTGTAGACAGAAAGCTCCACCATCTTTGGATCGACCATCATAAACTTGACTTCGTCCGGACGAGCCTTCATCAGGATACTCGAAATAATCCCATTGACCGCTACTGACTTACCAGATCCAGTAGAACCCGCTACCAAGAGGTGGGGCATCCGAGCCAAATCAAAGGTTCGAGCTGAACCATCTACAGCCTTCCCAAGAGGAATCTCAAGGAGTTTAGCTGGATCTGTTTTGGACTGCTCCCACAATTCACGGAAGGAAACCGTCGCAATCTCTGAGTTGGGCACTTCAATCCCGACCAGAGACTTCCCTGGAATCGGTGCTTCAATCCGCACATCCTTGGCTGCTAGGGCCAAGGCCAAATCATCTGCTAGGTTAGAGATGCGGTTGACCCGCACACCAACAGCTGGCTTGACTTCATACTTGGTGACAGAAGGACCGATCTCTGCCCGCTCCACTGTCGCCTTGATATTGAAGCTTGCAAAGGTCTCTTCCAAAATGCGGATGTTCTGGCGAACGATGTTTTTCTCTTTGGATTGATTTTTGGGCTTGTCAGGTGCGAAGAGATCAATGGTTGGAAGCTTGTACTGGAGGAGTTCCTTAGGCGTGAAATCCACTTGAACTTCTTCCCCATCGTCCTCGAATTCTTCGGCTTCCGGAAGCTCTTCGTATGCTTCAGGCTCTTCAGGCCATTCTTCATCTGGCAGGTAGATCTCTGGTGTTGCTGGTGCGAAAATTTCGGCTTCTGGGAAGGTCTCTGTGAACGGCTCTTCCGCCGCCAGCACCTCTCCCGTTTCAGGGTCTACAGGATGCCCTTCCATTGAAAGGGGAGTTGTAAGAACTGCACTTGCTTCTTCTTGCTCTCGTTCAGCTGCAGCAGCTTCCTCGGCAGCTCTCGCTTCTTTTTCAAGGAATTTCTGCTCGCGACGTTCTTTGCGTTTTTCCATAGAAGCGTGGAAGGCTTCCGATCCCTTTTCAAACAAATCATAGATGGAGTAGGGACTCATCAAGAGAATCCCCAATCCAATAAAGAGAAGGCCAATAAAATAAGAGCCAATATTTGAAAAGAGGAAGGAAATCGGAGCATAAAGAAGGGCACCGATCATACCACCACCGGCAAAGCTCTCCACCCGCAGATGAATCAAGTCTGCCATGATTCTTGAAAAGGTGACCTTGATTCCATTATTGTCTAAATGAAGGGAGGATACAAAGAAGGCCTGAAACATCAAGAGAACCCCAGCAAAGAAGCTTAGGAATCCTGAAATAACCCCTTCGTGTTTGTCCAGCCATTTAAAGGCATAGAGGTAGAAAAAGGTCGCTAAAATAGCCAAGTAAGCCAAACTCCCAACAAAGAGTCGGATCAAGTTGTAGGCCAAGACCCCTACTGCCCCCAATTTCAAGGCTGCAAAGACTAAAACCAGACTAATGAGAATGGTCGCAATCATGCGATGAATCGCTTTTTTTCTTTCTAATTCTGCTTTGGACAGTCGTCTCGTCGACCGTGTTTTTTTTGATTGATTATTGTTTGCCATAACCTTTATTATATCACAATTCCAAGCCAGTTCTCTAGTAAAATCATTTCCTCATTTTTGCAGCATAAAGTAAAAAAACAGCACCGAGTGGGCACTGTTTTAGATGTTTTTCTTTGGGTGGCGGTCAATGATGGCTTGATAGTCTTTCAGCGCTTGCTTTCCTTTGTCCGTCAACTGATAACCCCGAATTGTGAACTGCTCCGTCAGTTCTTCCTCCGTAAAATGGTCAGCCAAAGCTTGATTCAAATCAGCTGCTTTCATCTTGGATAAACCCGCAACTCCCTTCTTTTTGAGAATGGCTTTTTTCATGGTCGCATTGATATGGTCCAGTGAATCAAAAGCGGATTCAATAAAAGTATAGCCCTTCTCCACTAAAGCCTTCAAGTGTTCCGACGCATGAATCCCATAAGTATATTCGAAGTACTTAGGAAACCAAGTCTCTGTCGTAAAGGTTCCAAAATGGATTCGCCACAAGAGAATGATATCCCCAGCAAGCAAGCCATCTCGAAGTAGCTCCATATTCCGTTTGGAAACAGGCTTTGGATCCAACAACCAAGCTTCCAAATCCCTCTCAGGTGAAATATAGGGTTTCACCTCGTGATCGGAGTAAAATTTTTCCATTACATCTGAAATAGTCGTCATAAGTCTCTCCTATCTATCATTGACTGTATCATAACAAAATAAAAAGAACCTGTCGATCAAGAAAACTTCCTGATGACAGGTGCCTAATGTAAAATGGATTTCATTCAGATTTTTTATCATTCGGTGTGATAGTATCTAGAACTTGGTCGACTTTTTGTTCTCTTTCCAGGTCATGATCCGTTTGAATCATATCAATTTGATCTTGTAAATTTGTCTGCGGAATTTGTGGTTTGTATAGCGAGGCAAATCCTACTCCAATCACCAAGAGACTCGCTCCAAGAACGCAAAATCTTGTGATATGCCAAGACATCGGCAAGGGAATTTTTGCTCGAATCCCCGATTTCTTAACCCAATCCGGATGGTCTCGCATCACACGATTTGCTGCCATCAGAGGCATCAGGTAGCCAAAGAGCGCAATGACCGTTGTCAACCCAATAACCCGAAAACGATTCTGATTGGACGGAGAAACATGATTCACTTCCATCAAGACCATTCCCACAATCACTAAAAAAATGACCAGCAATAGTCCCAAAGATCTCCATAAACCTTCTCTACGGTAGCATTTCAATTCATCAAATGACATCTGGTTAAAATTCTTATTCATTCTCCAATAACTCCTTGTGTTTTTTCAGGTATTGTTTGCCATACCATTCTTCCAGCGACTTTCCTTCGAACTCGCGATATTCTTCTGAATATTTATTTCGGTAGTAACCATACAGTGAATGGGGCAAAAGTAATATAAAATACATACCCAAAAATATCACATTCATTAGAAATAGCATACCAATCACTGATACTACACCTACAATATCGGTTCTAACTTCTCCGATTTGTGGAAAAAAGAATTTTAAAACCATCCAAATTGCAACAATTCCTCCAGCAAATCCTGTAACTAATTGAATTTGTTTAGATTGAGAACCATTATCAGTTTGTTTTTCATATAATCGAGTTCGAATTGAAGATATTCTTTTTCGAATAATCATCCCATCAATGATTCCAATTAGAGAATAAATTACAAGTAAACCAGGAATGGTTAAAGTTCTCCCAAAAGCACTAATAAATAATAAATTAACAAACAATATCATCCATATTATATACAAGTTTCCATTTAGAATGCTAACATATGGAACTTTTGCAATGTATTGTTTTCTACAATTGACTTTACTTATGGCATACCACAAAAAACCGCACAAGAAAAATAACCAGAATGGTAAAAAATTGATGCCCCAAGTTTTCACAGTCATGCCATTCTGTGGATATGCAATATTTGAATCGGTTATTGCAGATAGTCCAAACAGGAACAAAATCCCCATAAATGAAAATAGTTTTCTCGCAATACTAAATGGCTTTGTGTAGATTTTTCGACTATTTGTGTCCTTGACCATATAATCGATAAAGCCATCATGACGTAAACGACGACTTTCATAAAAATTGGCTTTAAAGATTGATTTCTTCAATTTTTTTGAATACATTTTTTATTTTTTCCCTCAGACTTCTAGGTATACTTTTTAGCTTACGCCATTTTAACACTTTTTAATGTTTTTCAACTCTGACCGTTCCTTTTTCGTATCCGGAATACATCGGACTGTACCGACTCACGTAAGTACGAATATCATGTGAAGAGTCAGACTGCTCGAAAAGCGACAGAGAACCCCATTGTAAAATTCCATCATATTGCTTTCCATCGACGGTCAACTCGATATCTTCTCGATCAAAAGGATAAGTCTTCTCCTCGCCCTTCTCCTTCACTATCACATGATCTCCATCAATCTTGATCCAGGATTCTTTATTAAGCGAGGCAGTTTTTGTCTCCATATTGTCAACCGACAAATAATAGATTCCATTAATTGGCCGATTGGACTCCACCAAGTTCATGATGATCGCTCCGACAAAAAGAATCGGAAAAATCAACAATAACCATTTCCATTTCTTTTTCCCCTTCTTTTTGGGAAGTTCCGCCTCAGGAAGAGGCAGATCAGCTGTTAGAGTCGCAAGTCTCTCAGACTCCAGCTTTGGATCTAGCATAAGAGCAGATAAAGAGTGATCTTCACTCGCTAACCATTGCTTGGCCATCTGGACAAAATACAGACGCTCATCTTCTTGCGCTATCTCTTCAAATAAAGAAACAGCCAGCTCCATATCTCCCTTTAAATAGGTATTTAATCCTTTAAAATAACGATTTTCTAAGCGTTGAAAAGCCTGTGAACCGGTCACATGATCAAAATAATCATTGGGTTGCTGGTCCACAAGGATGTCATAGATGGCCAGTTGCTTCTGAATAACTTCTTCTTTTTCTGCTTCATTCTTGAAGGGAACATAGGTAAACTTCTTCTGAATATCTTCCTTGCTGATGGTTTTTCCTGAAAGTAGGGAAGATTTTACGAAAATTCCCAAGAGGGATGAACGATCAGTCCTAGCTATGTTTTGATTTTGTAAAAACTCTATTCGATCGATTGCAGATGAGAAATCTCCAATCATGTAGCAATATATTACACTAGCAAGATGGGCAGCTTTTTTGCTTAAACTAAATCTAGCACGACTTCCAGATTGTGCACATTCATACCAAAAATCGATTCCAGTCGAAGCATTTAAAATCTTAAGACATTCTTTTCCAAACCATCTATTCATCAAAACAAAAAGAAGGAATATAAGACCAAGCACTACTAGCAAGGTATTCGAATAAAAGTCTTGATGATCCGGATACAGACTAGATAAATAGAAATGGCCTACAAATAAACTGATAATCCCAATCCAGATTATTATGACATATTTTTTTCTTAATTTGCTATAACTCATTTAATGATACCTCTTTTAGTGTTATCTCCCATCATACCGAATTTTCCATCTCTACGCAACTTCCTTCTTAATTAGTGATTTAGACCAAAAAGAAATCACCCTCACGGGTGACGAATGCTAAAAAATTAAGGGGAATATTTCTTTTCCAAAATTTTTAAATAATGTGTTTTCTTGAATTGGCCAGATAATGTTAACACAACAAAGAGATACCACATCAAAAAACTTATAAACAATAACAAAAAACTTCCGAAGGTAAGATATAAGATGGATAATCCTAAAGTGATGAGTCCAAAAACAAGAATCAGCAAATAGGTTTTCAATCCATTCGACTTCTGTACTTGAAAATAATGCTCAGGCATATCGTAAGGAATGACATTCACTGTATACGTCTGCCTTCTGTGTTTCAATTGCCATATAGCGATGACAAGCATCAATCCAAACGATAGCACTAGTGGGATGAGTCCATGAAAGGATACTCGATCCGTTAACAGATAAATGCCATAAAAAAGGACGCCACTCGGGGTAAAGATAATGGGAAATGGAACACTTTTTCCGACATAGAGCTTATTCTCTTTAGGATAATAAAATACTGTTTTTTTGAGATTCCCTTGATCTGCACCGAATTCGACCAAATCGCGTAAAGGGAATTGTTGCCGATCCTTCGACGCTAACACAATCTGTTCAAAATCCACTTCCATAGTTTCCTGCTCAAGAGCTTTATTTGCTTCTACCTGGGCTTGAAGATGCTCTTGATAATACTTCAGTAATTCCTTATTTTTCCGTTTGGTACCAAGGAATTTAAGTGTAACTGAACGATCAGAAGTCCCATTGCCTATGACTTTTCCTTCCACATAAATTGGATAATTGGTGATCCCTCGAGACGTATTCTTTTCTCCCAAACGGACCACAATGGTGAATGGGTCTAGGCGATAGCGCTTGAAATTGCGATCGACCACTATTTCTGAGTTCCTAATCTCTATTCTTCCCATCGATGAAAAAGCAATCCAGCCAACTGTCACTAGAAGAAAACAAGCAGCCAATAAGGCTATTAGGTTTTCAAAAAAATTATCTTCAATCAGTAATTGGATGACAGCGATGAGCATCGACACTGCCAAAAAGATCAAAAAATACAGTGAACTTCTCGAGTAAATATAAAATTTACGTGGTTGTTTCATTTATGATATTCTTCCTCTATAAAAAATCTATTTCACAACTCTAAAAGCACTTTCCATCATACCGAATTTTCCATCTATACGCAACTTCCTTCTTAATTAGTGATTTATCAAATGTTATCGGTCTTGAAACAACCTCAGAAAATAGAGAATCCCGTCCAGATTTGAAAGTATCGCAAAATTAAGGTACAATAGAGAAAGACAACTATGTTGGAAAGGAAGAATATGAAAAAATTAATCGCACTACTATTATTTTCCGGCTTGGCTTTGACAGCTTGTTCGTCTAATAAGACTGATGCTAACTCTTCAAGTTCAAGCAAAGAAAAGACAGAGCAGACAGCAACTTCTAGCTCTAGTGAAAAAGATCAAAAGAAAATTGAACAAGAACAAAAGAAATTAGAACAACTGCGCAAAGATTTTAACGATGCCATGACCAATGAAAATGCCGTCTTCCCACAACTCTCAACTGATGTGGCTGAAGACGAAGCAGAGGTTAAAATCACAACAACTGAAGGCGATATCACTGTGAAGCTCTTCCCTAAATATGCGCCCCTTGCAGTTGAAAACTTCTTGACCCATGCAAAAGAAGGCTACTACAATGGCTTGCTTTTCCACCGTGTTATTAACAACTTTATGATCCAAACTGGGGATCCTAAGGGAGATGGTACTGGTGGCGAATCCATCTGGAAGGGCAAAGACAAATCCAAAGATTCAGGTACTGGTTTTGAAAATGAGTATTCTCCATACCTTTACAACCTTCGTGGAGCCCTTGCCATGGCCAATTCTGGTCCAAATACCAATGGTAGTCAATTCTATATCAACCAAAATAAGGATGATATTTCAAGTAAACTCCCAACTGACCGCTTCCCAGCTAAGATCATCGATGCTTATAAAAATGGTGGAAATCCAACCCTCGATGGTGGTAACTACACTGTCTTTGGCCAAGTGATCGATGGCATGGATGTGGTCGATAAAATCGCCTCTGCCGAAACTGATGATAAGGACAAACCAAAAACAGATATCAAAATTGAAAAAATTGAAATCTTAAAAGACTATGATTTCAAGAAATAATGAAAAGAGAACCGAGAGGTTCTCTTTTTAAGATATTGATAAACAATTTACATAAAATTAGCTAGTAGATTCATTGGTAAAAAAAATGAATTCTAATTATTTAAGACATTCATCTACTGGAACTTTCCGCTGTGAGAAAAGTGAGGCTGGGACAAAAGTCCTAGCCCCTCAATT